>JAODMX010000070.1 GCA_025464735.1 Frondihabitans sp.
TGGCGTCGCCTCCTCGGTCCGCTCGTGGCCCGCGACGACGAGGTCGCCGAGTTCACGCTTTCGTCGCTGCTCCGGGTACCCCGGCATCCTGTGACCGCCGCGGTCTTCGGCCTCGCGGCTCTTGACCAGGGCTCGCCGTGGTGGAACGAGCGGTGGCGAGGCGAAGCCGCACCGGCGCTCCTCGCGGGCGTCATGGCCCACGCGATTCTCCCGATGCCGACTCTTGCCGCGTCCGCCGCCGGGATCGCGCTGGCGGTGCACGGTCACGCGCGAGGCTGGCCACTGCCCGAGGGCGGCAGCCAGAGCATCGTCGATGTCCTCGCTGACGACTTCAGGGAGCACGGCGGGGTGATCGAGACCGGGGTCGAGGTGACTTCACTCGATGAGGTTTCTGACGCGACAGCCGCGATCTTCGACGTCAGTGCCCGGTCGATGGCCGACATCGGGGGCGCGCGCTTTCCGAACTCCTACTCTCGGGCACTCCGCCGTTTTCGGTACGGCAACGCCGCATCCAAGGTCGACTTCGCCCTGTCGGGGCCGGTGCCGTGGCTCGACCCGGACGTTCGGCGTTCGCCGACGGTCCACCTCGGCGGTACCCGGGCGATGATCGCCGCGTCGGAGCGGGACGTCGCCCGAGGGAAGCACAGCGACGACCCGTTTGTGCTGGCTGTCCAACCGGGTGTGGTCGACCCCGGGCGCGCTCCCTCTGGGAAGGCTGTGCTCTGGGCGTACACGCACGTGCCTCGCGACTCGGACGTCGACCAGACGGAGGCCGTCACGCGGGTCATCGAGGGATACGCGCCCGGGTTCCGCGACACGATCCTGGCGACGTCGTCGCGGACCGCGAAAGACCTCGAAAACTACGACCCGAACTATATCGGGGGTGACATCGCCTCGGGCGCTCCTTCGTTGCGGCAGCTGATCGCCCGACCGACGCTCGACGTCGAGCCGTGGCGAACACCCGTTCCCGGCGTCTATCTCGCCTCGTCGTCCACCCCACCCGGGCCGAGTGTTCACGGCCTCTGCGGCGCCTACGCCGCTCGGAGTGCCCTACGGCATGAGTTCGGAATCCGCACGCTACCCGACCTGAGGTGTTCGCGCCCGGAGTAGGCGGGCGTGCTACTTCTTGAGCAACTGCTCCTTGACCTTGCGTCGGATCACCTTGCCGACGAGTGAACGAGGCAGATCGTTCACGACCACGATGCGGCGCGGCACCTTGTAGGCGGCGAGGTTGTCGCGGGCGAAGTCGCGCAGCGCCTGCTGATCGAGGTCAACCCCCTTCTTCATCACGACCGCGGCCGTGACCTGCTCGCCCGAGGCGCTCGAGATACCCACGACGGCGACGTCTTCGACACCTTCGAAGCGCAGGAGGGTCTCCTCGACCTCGGTGGGCGACACGTTGAAGCCACCCGTGATGATGAGGTCTTTGATGCGGTCGACGATCGACACGAAGCCGTCCCCGTCGATCGTAACGATGTCGCCCGTGCGGAACCAGCCGTCGATGAGCACCTCGGCGGTTTCGTCCGGTCGGCGGTAGTAGCCGCTGAACACCTGCGGCCCCTTGACCAGCAGCTCTCCGGGCTCGCCGGGCTTCACGTCTTTGGTGATGTCGTCGGGGTCGACGACGCGGCACTCGGTGCTGGGGAACGGCAGACCGACGGTGCCCGCGCGGCGGTTGTCGGACACCGGGTTGGCCATCAGGATCGGCGAGGTCTCGCTGAGCCCGTAGCCTTCGATCAGCCAACCACCGGAGCGTGCCTCCCACGGCTCGACGACACTCGCCGAGAGCGGCATGGCACCCGAGATCGCGATCTCGATTCCCTTGAGCGACACATTCGCGTCGTCAGCCGCTCTCTGGAGTCGCTGATAGATCGGTGGCACCGCGGGCAGGAACGTCGGCGGATGCTTCTTCATCGCCGCGAGGACCAGCGACGGCTCGAACGCGGGGAACAGCACCAGCCGCGCCCCCATCTTCATCGCGAAGGTGAGGCAGAGCGTGAGGCCGTAGGCGTGGAACATCGGGAGGATCGCGTAGACCACCGTCTCGCCCTCCTTGATCTGCGGAATCCAGGCGCGGGCCTGCTCGACGTTCGAGAGCAGGTTGCTGTGGCTGAGCATTGCGCCTTTCGGGCTGCCCGTAGTGCCGCTGGTGTACTGGATCAGCGCCAGGTCATCGACCTCGGGGCGCGGATGGGTCGGATCGAGCCTCGGTGAAGCGGCAATGGCCTGCCAGGTGGTTGTTCCTGAGACTTTCGTGGTCAGACGGTTGCGCGACTCGCGAGCCTTCTTGATCGGAAGTCGCAGCTGAGCACGCATGGTCAGCGGCATGGCGCGCGTCACGTCGATCGAGACGATGGCATCGAGGGGGACGTCCGGAGGAAACTCCTGGAGGGTCTTCACCGTTTTGTCCCACGCGATGGCGATGCGGGCGCCGTGGTCTTCGAACTGGTGGCGGAGTTCCCTCGGCGTGTAGAGCGGGTTGTGCTCGACGACGATGCCGCCGAGGCGGAGCACCGCGTAGAACGCGACCACGTGCTGGGGGCAGTTGGGAAGGATCAAGGCGACCGTGTCGCCCTTCTTGACCCCGAGTTTCCGGAGCCCCTCGGCCGCGCGCTGGATCTGCTCGACCATGTCTGCATAGGTGGTCTCGGCACCGAAGTACTCGAGCGCTACGGCCTTCGGGTACTTGTCAGCGATGCCCTTCACGAGATCGATAAGAGAACCGGTCACGGGTTCGATGTCGTGGGGGATTCCAGAGGCGTAGGAGTCAAGCCAGGGACGAGCGCTGTCGATGGTCACCCGTCCACTCTAGAAGATCGAGCATGCGGGCATCGGAAGAGATGCCAGGTGCGCGGTGTTGGCTGGAGAGGATCAACCATCGAAAGGAACACCACTGTGAGCAAGATCTGGTTCATCACGGGAGCGTCGAGGGGCTTCGGCCGCGAGTGGACTGAGGCCGCGCTCGAGCGTGGCGACAGTGTCGCCGCGACCGCACGCAAGCTGGAGTCGCTCGATGACCTGACGGCGAAATACCCCGACACCTTCCTCGGGCTGCGACTCGACGTCGACGACCGCGACGCCGACTTCGCGGCGGTGAAGGCCGCCCACGACCGATTCGGACGACTCGACGTCGTCATCAACAACGCCGGCTATGGCCACTTCGGCATGATCGAGGAGCTCAGCGAGAAGGAGGTCCGGGCGCAGCTCGAGACGAACCTCTTCGGTGCGCTCTGGGTCACCCAGGCCGCTCTGCCCTATCTTCGCGAGCAGGGATCGGGGCACATCATCAACGTGTCGAGCATCGGCGGTATCTCCGCCTTCCCGGGCATCGGCGCCTACCACATGTCCAAGTGGGCGCTCGAGGCCCTCGGCCAATCGCTCTCGCAGGAGGTCGCGGGTTTCGGCATCAAGGTCACGACCATCGAGCCGGGCGGGTTCTCGACCGACTGGGCCGGTCCTTCGGCCAAGCACAGCGATGCCCTCGACGCCTACGCCGCCGCCCACGAGGCGTCAAGGAATCGCCCAACGGCGTCGACGACGCGCGGGGAGCCGACCGCGACCCGCAAGCCGATCCTCACGATCGTCGACGCCGAGAACCCTCCGCTCCGAGTCTTCTTCGGTAGGGCTCCGATCCAGATCGCGACGAAGGACTACGAGTCTCGGCTCGCGACCTGGAACGAATGGCAGCACGTCGCTGAGGAAGCCCAGGGCAACTGACGAGGGTCTGAACAACTTCTACGATGAACAAGGGCCGATCTGCGGCCCGCGGAAGGAACACGCGTGCGCGCCACCATCATGTACAACGACGGATCCGTGACGAGCGAGCAGGTGCCGGATCCTGCCCTTCTCACCCCGACCGACGCTCTCGTCCGGATCACGGCCAGCTGCATCTGCGGCTCCGACCTCCACCCCTACCACCGTGGCCTCGGCGCGCTCGAGTCGAAGCGTGCGGGCCACGAGTTCGTCGGGATCGTCGAGGAGGTCGGCAGCGACGTCGTCACGGTGAAGCCAGGCGACTTCGTCATCGCGCCGTTCAAGATCAGCGACGGAACCTGTATCAACTGCCGCAACGGCGTACAGACATCATGCCTGCACGGTGCGTGGTGGGGCGGCGTCGACGACACCGGTGCCGCCGTGGACGGCGGCCAGGGCGAGGCCGCACGAGTGCCGCAGGCCGACGGCACGCTCGTCAAGGTCGACCGCGCGGTCGACGACGCCCTCCTGCCGCACCTGCTGACGCTCTCCGACGTCATGGGCACGGGACACCATGCGGCCGTGAAAGCGGGCGTCGGTCCGGGCTCGACCGTGGCAGTCGTCGGTGACGGAGCCGTGGGCTTGAGCGGCGTTCTCGCAGCCGCGCGCCTCGGGGCGGCTCGCATCGTGATGATGTCGAAGTACGCCGACCGACAGGCTATGGCCACGCGTTTCGGCGCGACCGACATCGTCGAATCGCGCGGCGACGAAGGCATCGCTGCCGTGAAGGCACTCTTCGACGGGCTGGGCGCCGACGCGGTGCTCGAGTGCGTCGGATCGCAGGCGTCGATGGACCAGGCCGTGGGCGTCGCTCGCCCGGGCGGCGTTGTCGGCTATGTCGGGGCGCCGAGCGGGCAGTTTCCGACCCGCAGGCTTTTCGACGGCAACCTGACCTACTCGGGAGGCGTGGCCCCGGTCCGCAAGTACCTGCCCGAACTGCTCGCCGAAGTTCTCGCCGGCACACTCCTCCCCGGAGCCGTCTTTACTGACACGCTGCCGCTCGCCGATGTGGCCGCGGGCTACGCGGCGATGGACGAGCGCCGCGCCATCAAGGTGCTGCTCACGCCGTGAGCGGCACGTGGCGCTCAAACCCTCGCCGTCGGCCGTGGCGGTGGTCCTAGGCGGGGTGCGGGGGCCGACCGCGAGGGTTTAGGGGGCGGCGCCAGCGGGGGAGCTCAGCCGGCGTCGCGGCCCGTGAGCGCCAGCAGCCGGATCCGGAGCGGGGCATCGGGCGCGACCGGCACGGCCGGCGCGTAGAGGCCGCTCGCCTGCAGCGCGTCGGCCTGCGGCTCGAAGACGCCCCAGACGGCGTCGATAAGCGTGGCGTCAAGCTCCTCGTCGGCACCGGTGGCCCGGGCGAGGTCCCAGGTGTGGATCGTGACGTCGCTGACCTGCTCGGCGAGGTAGTCGGCCGCCGAGACGGTGTCGTACGAGAGATGAACCTCGGTGTCGAGCGATGCCGCCTCCCAGGCGGCGACGGCGGCGGTGGAGTGTCGCTCCCACTCGAGCACCAGGTCATCACCCAGGGGCTCCAACTGCAGACGAGCCTCGGCGTTCGTGGCGCCGCCCAGCAGGAGCGGCACCCACTGTTGATCTTCGACGACGTGCGCGACAAGGTCGCGCACGCTCCACTCCGAGTCGGGCGTCGGGGCATCCCAGTCGGTCACGGTCGCGAGGCGGAGGGCGAACTCGCGGTGGGCGGTGCGCTGAAGGGCGGTCCAGTCGGTGGTCATGAGGGTCCTCTCGCAAGCGGCGTCGTGATCGTCCGGAAACTCGCGCCTCCGGGTTCACAACAACAGTGGTGCCTCGTCGACCCTTCCCGCCACTGGTTCGCTTTCAGCGGACCTCGCCATCGGTGCCGAAGTCTGGCACTCTTCTGTCATGACCGACGAGACCGTGCCCCGCAGGATCCTGGGCCCCGCCTTGGTGGTCCCGGCACTGTCCGCGGTCGTGGTGATCGTCGGCATCGTGCTGGTCTGGCACGCCGCAGCCACGCCGGTGAGCTTCGGCTGGTTTGCTTACGCTCCGCTCAGCGATACGACGTTCCGGCCCGATCTCGACCGGGGGAGCGAAGGTTGGGGAGGGGTCCTCGTCGCGCTCGGCGTCGTGGCTCTCGGATTCTGGCTCGGCGCGCGAGTTCCGCGTGACTCCTCGACGAAGCCAGCGCGCAGGATCCTGAGCCTCGGCCTTCCGCTCGCCGCGGTCGTGATCGGGGCGGCGTTGGCCCGGTGGGGCGAGACGGCGCCCCTCGGGTTCGTGTTCGTGCCCGGCTCGTCTGGCGTGTTCATCCCCTTCATCCCCGTGACCGTAGTGGGCCAGCTCGCCCTCGCCGTCGGCGCCGTGCTCGTCCTGGTCGGCCTCGCGGTGCTCGCGTTCGCCGCGGGGCGCCGTCTCGCCGCCGCTCGCCGCGCCTGATCCCGCGAGAGCCGCACTTTCGGCCGATGTCCCAGCGCCGCGGCGCTGGCACCCCGGCCGAAAGCGCGTGTTCCGCGGACGGCGAAGGGGCCCACGCCGTGCGGCGTGGGCCCCTTCGGGGTGAAACCGTGTGCTACTTAGCGAGGATCAACTGGACCTCGAGGTCGATGGCGACGTCGTTGCTCAGGAGGACGCCGCCGGTCTCGAGGGCAGCGTTGAAGCTGACACCGAAGTCGGAGCGGTCGATCTTGCCCTTGGCGGAGAAGCCGGCCTTGGTCTGGCCGTAGGGGTCGGTGGCGATGCCCCCGAACTCACTCGTCAGCGTCACGGTCTTGGTGACACCACGGAGGGTGAGGTCGCCCTCGA
This sequence comes from Frondihabitans sp., assembly GCA_025464735.1. The sequence continues at coordinate 6,535 of JAODMX010000070.1, forward strand.
TGAGAAGGTCGTCACCCTTCTCCGTGATGCTCGTCGAGACGAAGGTGATGACGGGGTGCTCCTCGGCGAGGAAGAAGTCGCCCGACTGCAGGTGACCGTCGCGGTCGGCGTTGCCCGTGGTGACGGAGGCGACGTCGATCGTTGCCTCGACCTTGCTGTCGACGACGCTGTCGCCCGTGGTCACGGTCACGTCGAACTTCTCGAACTTGCCCTTGACCTTGCTGATGGCGAGGTGGCGGATGGAGAAGGTGACCTCGGAGTGAGCGGGGTCGAGGTTCCAGGTTCCGGCAACGTATCCGGGGATGGTTTCTGTGGTGATGGCCATTGGTTGTCTCCTGAGGTGTGTTGGTGGTCAGATCGGGAAATCGATGTCATGTCATCGACCTTGGTTAGATGCAAGCGTATCTAATCGAGCGCTATTCCCGGTGACGTCGAATTGAATTGTGACGGTCTATTGAGCAGTAGCAGCAGCCTGGGCTGGCTCTCAGGCGGGGCGCGACTCCGGGGAGACGGTTTTCGAGGCGTCCCGCTCGGCGAGATGGCCGATCGCCGCGTCGATCTTCGTCAAGACCTCGGCGGGCAGCGTGACTCCCGCCGCTTTGACGTTGTCGGCGACCTGCTCGGGGCGCGAGGCGCCGATGATCGCCGAGGCGACATTCTTGTTCTGGAGCACCCAGGCGACGGCGAGCTGAGCCATCGACATGCCGAGGTCTCGCGCGATCGGCTCAAGCTGGGCGACACCCGTGAGGACCTCGTCGGTCAGGAAGCGCTTGATTGTGTTCGCGCCGCCCTTCTCGTCGGTGGCGCGGCTGCCCTCGGGGAGCGGCTGGCCCGGCTTGTACTTGCCCGTGAGAACGCCCTGAGCGATGGGGGACCAGACGATCTGCGAGACGCCGTACTGCTGACTCGCGGGGACGACCTCCTGCTCGATGACACGCCAGAGCATGGAGTACTGCGGCTGGTTCGAGATCAGCTGGAAGCCCAGCTTCTCGGCGAGCGCGTGGCCCTGCTGGATCTCGGAAGCGCTCCACTCCGAAACGCCGATGTAGAGGGCCTTGCCCTGGCGGACGACGTCCGCGAAGGCCTGCATCGTCTCTTCGAGGGGCGTTTCGACGTCGAAGCGGTGCGCCTGGTAGAGGTCGACGTAGTCGGTGCCGAGGCGCCGGAGCGACCCGTCGATCGACTCCAGGATGTGTTTGCGGCTGAGGCCTACGTCGTTGTGCCCGCGGGGCCCGGTCGGCCAGTACACCTTGGTGAAGATCTCGAGAGACTCGCGACGCTCGCCCTTGAGGGCGTCACCGAGCACTTTTTCTGCGGCCGTATTGGCGTAGGCGTCGGCGGTGTCGAAGGTCGAGATCCCGTTGTCGAGGGCGGCGCGCACGCACTGCGTGGCAACATCGTTCTCGACCTGGGAGGCGTGGGTCAGCCAGTTGCCGTAGGTGATTTCCGAGACCTTGAGCCCGGAGCGTCCGAGATATCTGAATTCCATGACCCCAAACTACGCGGATCCCGCATGAGCCTCATGTGAACGTCGTGAGTCTCATATGAACGGAAGGCATCGGATCCTCATCAATCCCGCCCCCTGCCGCGGGTACGCTGACACGGTGTATTGGTTCTTCAGGAGTACCGCGGTCCGCCCCATCTTGCTCGCCTACTTCCGGGTGCGAGTGATCGGGCGTGAGAACCTTCCTCGTCGCGGCGCCGCGATCCTCGCAAGCAACCACCTCGCCTTCGTCGACTCGCTCTTCATCCCTTCGGTCGCGCCTCGGAAGATCACCTATCTGGTCGGCAGCAACTACTTCACCAAGTCGGGCTTGCTCGGTCGCCTCCTGGGCTGGTTCCTGAAGCAGATCGGCATGCTGCCGATCGATCGGACCGGCGGCTCGGCTGCAAAGGCCTCGCTCGACCTGGGACTGCAGGTGCTCTCCGAGAACGGGCTCATCGGCATTTACCCGGAGGGCACTCGCAGCAGGGACGGCAAGATGCACCGCGGGCGCACCGGTGTCGCCCGTCTCGCTCTCGAGGCGGGCGTGCCGCTGGTCCCGGTCGCGATCCAAGGAACAGACAAGATTCTGCAGAAGGGGAAGCGACTGCCGCAGCGCGTCGACATCACGATCACCATCGGTCGGCCCCTCCGGTTCGAGACGGTCGTGGGCGATCACGACGCCAAGCAGCTTCGCGCCGTCACCGACGAGGTGATGGGTGCGATCCGCGCCCTGACCCCGCAGGAGTACGTCGACGCGTACGCGGTGTCGACGCGCGACTGAGTCCGCCGCCGGTCAGCGGACGACAGCGACCGAGTGCGGCGGCAGCGACAAGCGTTCCGACGCCACGATCGAGGCGTCGCTCGCGAAGAGCACCTCGGTGGCCGCGACGTCGAGCGTCGTCGGCGCAGCCGCGAAGTTGACGACGATCGTGAGCGTGCCGCGGGTGAGCACGAGCCAGCGCTCGTCTTCGGCGTAGTCGACCGAGACCGCGGTGAGCGCCGGATCCGTGAGGTCGGGTTCTGCCCGCCGAAGCGCCGTGAGCCGTCGGTAGGCGTCGAGCATCAGCGCGTGCCTTCCCTCGGCGACCTCGCCCCAGTCGAGCTTGGAGTTCGCGAAGGTCTGAGGATCTTGCGGGTCGGGCACCACGCTTTCGTCCCAGCCCATCTTCGCGAACTCTGCGATCCGGCCCTTCGCCGTGGCCTCGCCGAGGTCCTGCTCGGGGTGGGACGTGAAGAACTGCCACGGGGTCGACGCTGCCCACTCCTCGCCCATGAAGAGCATCGGAGTGAACGGCGACAGGAGGGTGAGGGCGGCCGCGATCTGGAGTTGGCCGTCGTCGAGGGTCGCCGCGAGGCGGTCTCCGACAGCACGGTTGCCGATCTGGTCGTGGTTCTGATTGGCGACCACGAGTCGCCAACCCGGCATGTGATCGATGTCGACGGGGTATCCGTGGTAGCGCTCCCGGAATGACGACCAGGTGCCGTCGTGGAAGAAGCCGCGCGAGAGCACTTTCGCCAGTGCCCCGAGATGCTCGAAGTCGGCGTAGTAGCCCGAAGTCTCACCGGTCAGGGCGACGTGGACGGCGTGGTGGAAGTCGTCGCTCCACTGGGCGTCGAGGCCGAGTGCCGAGCCGGCGCGGCCGGCGGCCTCGCGCGGCGTCACGAGTGAGGTGTCGTTCAAGTCGCTCTCGGCGATCAGGGTCTTGGGCCGCCCGGTTCGCGCGGAGAGCGCTGCCGTTCGGATGGCGATCGCCTCGAGCAGATGCTCCGACGAGTCGTCGACGAGAGCGTGAACGGCGTCGAGGCGGAGGGCGTCGACGTGGTACGTGTCGAGCCAGAGCTGCGTGTTGTCGATGATGAAGGCGCGGACCTCGGCCGCACCGTCGTCGTCGAGGTTGACGCCCGTGCCCCAGGTGTTCGCGTGCTTGTCGGTGAGATACGGGCCGAATTGCGGAAGGTAGTTGCCCGAGGGGCCGAGGTGGTTGTACACGACGTCCTGGACGACCCCGAGCCCGCGAGCGTGACACGCATCGACGAACCGCTGGTACGCCTCGGGGCCACCGTAGTTGTCAGTGACGGCGAACCAGCCGACGCCGTCGTAGCCCCAGTTGTGCGTGCCGTTCACGGCGTTGACCGGCAGGACCTCGACGAGGTCGACGCCGAGCGTGACCAGGTGGTCGAGCTTCTCGATCGCGCTGTCGAGGGTGCCCCGGGGCGTGAACGTGCCGATGTGGAGCTCGTAGATGACGGCGCCGGCGAGCGGCCGTCCGCGCCAGCCCGCGTCGGTCCAGGTGAAGGCTCCGGGGTCGAAGACGGCACTCGGCTCGT
>JAODMX010000042.1 GCA_025464735.1 Frondihabitans sp.
GCGGGCAAGCACGGCATCGGCCGCATCGACGTGGTGGAGGACCGCCTCGTCGGCATCAAGAGTCGCGAGGTCTACGAGGCCCCGGCCGCGATGGCCCTGATCGCGGCGCACGAAGCACTCGAGAGCCTGACCCTCGAGCGTGACGTCAACCGCTATAAGCGCGGCGTCGAGGCCGAGTGGTCGAACCTCGTCTACGACGGCCTCTGGTTCGGAGGGCTCAAGCGCTCGCTCGACGTCTTCATCGACGACACGCAGAAGTACGTCTCCGGTGACATTCGCCTCAAGCTGCAGGGTGGCCGCGCGACCGTCACCGGTCAGAAGAGCGCGCAGAGCCTGTACGACTTCGACCTCGCCACCTACGACACCGGCGACACCTTCGATCAGTCACTGTCGAAGGGCTTCATCGAGCTCTGGTCGCTGCCGAGCAAGATCTCGGCTCGCCGGGATCTGGCGCAGTAACCATGGCAGAGGCCTCAGGCTCGTCCCGGGGAGGTGAAGCGGGCGCCCTCTGGGGTGGCCGTTTCGCCTCCGGGCCGAGCCCCGAGCTGCAAGCCCTCAGCAAGTCCACGCAGTTCGACTGGCAGCTGGCTCCCTACGACATCGCCGGATCCCGGGCTCACGCCACGGCCCTGAACTCGGCCGGTTACCTCACCGACCGGGAGCTCGCCGGAATGCTCGGCGCCCTCGACGACCTCGAGCAGGGCGTCCTTGACGGTTCGCTCACGGCAGCGGATTCCGACGAAGACGTGCACTCGGCCCTGGAACGTCATCTGATGGCGATCGCAGGCCCCGAGCTCGGCGGCAAACTGCGCGCCGGCCGGAGCCGAAACGACCAGATCGCGACGCTCGTGAGGCTCTATCTCCGCGACCACGGCAGAATCATCGCTCACCTCGTCGTCGGTCTCATCGACGCGATCGTCGGGCAGGCCACGAAGCACGAGACGGCCGTCATGCCAGGGCGCACGCATTTGCAGCACGCCCAGCCGGTGCTCCTGGCACACCACCTACTCGCGCACGCTTGGCCGCTGGTCCGTGACCTGGAGAGGCTGCGCGACTGGTCCGTGAGGGCGGGAGCCTCGCCCTACGGGGCGGGAGCACTCGCCGGTTCGTCGCTCGGCCTGGATCCTGCGCTCGTCGCCCGTGAATTGGGCTTCGACCGCACGACTGAGAATTCGATCGACGCCACCGCCAGTCGCGACGTCGTCTCGGAGTTCGCCTTCGTGACCGCCTCGATCGGGATCGATGTCTCGAGACTCGCGGAAGAAGTGATCCTCTGGTCGACCCGCGAGTTCGGCTTCGTGAAGCTGCACGACTCGTTCTCGACCGGGTCGTCGATCATGCCGCAGAAGAAGAACCCCGACATCGCCGAGCTCGCGCGCGGCAAATCGGGGCGGCTGATCGGCAACCTGACCGGACTGCTCACGACCTTTAAGGGTCTGCCGCTCGCGTACAACCGTGACCTGCAGGAAGACAAAGAGCCGGTATTCGACACGGTGACGCAGCTCGAGGTGCTCCTCCCCGCCTTCTCGGGGATGATCGCGACGCTCGAGTTCGACGAGGAACGCCTCGCCGAGCTCGCCCCCCAGGGATTCTCGCTGGCGACCGATGTGGCCGAGTGGCTCGTGAGGCAGGGCGTCACCTTCCGCGACGCGCACGAGATCTCGGGCGAACTGGTGCGCTTCTGCGAACGCAACGGGCTCGATCTCGACGAACCGACCGACGAGCAGTACCGGTCGATCTCCGAACACCTGACTCCCGAGATTCGCGCCGTTCTGACCGTCGAAGGCTCCATCGCGAGTCGCAACGGCGTCGGAGGCACGGCACCGGAGCGCGTTGCCGAGCAGCACGCTCTACTGACCTCGCGCGTACGAGACCTCGTCGCGCTCCTCGACCCCACGGCGGTATGAGATGGCACGTCAAGACAAACCGGCACGGTCGTATCCGTGGCTCCTCCCGACCCTGATCGCCGTCGCGATCGTTGTCGTCATCGGAGCCATCGTTTACTCGTTCGCCACCGGGCTGAAGTTCTTCTAGCAGGGCGGTCGTGGCGAGCTTTCCTGACGGACCGGCCCTCGAGGTGGCACCGCGCCTCCTCGGGGCTGTGTTCCGTGCGGGCGAGGTGGCCATCCGCCTGACCGAGGTCGAGGCCTACGACGGTGAGGGTCAGGATCCGGGTTCACACGCACACAAAGGGCGAACCCTCCGCAACGGCAGCATGTGGGGTCCGCCGGGCACTCTCTACGTCTACCTGTCGTACGGCATTCACCGCTGCCTCAACCTGGTCTGCGGGCCCGCGGGCTCGCCGTCCGGTGTGTTGCTCCGGGCCGGTGAAGTGGTTTCGGGGCTCCCGGTGGCGCACGCTCGGCGGCCGACCGCGCGTACCGACGTGGAGCTCGCCCGTGGCCCCGGGCGCCTCGGAACCGCACTCGGCATCGAGCTGAGCGACGACGGCTCGTCGATCACGACCCCTCCGTTCTCGCTCGCTCTTGCCACTCGGCCGGTCGGGCCGATCCAGAGCGGGCCGCGCGTCGGAGTCTCTGGGCACGCAGGATCCGACGCCTACCCCTGGCGCTTCTGGCTCGACGGCGACCCCACTGTGTCGGCCTATCGCACCGCGGCGGTTCGTCGTCGCCGCTAAAGTTGTCGGGTGACGAGTTCAACGACGGCCGACATTCTGGCCACCCAGAGCAACGATCCCTCCTTCGAGAACGTGTGGGATGAGATCGTCTATCGCGGGCTCGTGCACGTCTCCACCGACGGGGAGGCCCTGCGTGAGCTGCTGGGCGGCGCCCCGATCACGTACTACTGCGGTTTCGATCCCACTGCGCCGAGCCTGCACCTCGGCAACCTTGTGCAGCTGCTCCTGATGCGCCGCCTCCAGCTCGCCGGGCACAAGCCGCTCGGGCTGGTCGGCGGTTCGACGGGGCTCATCGGCGACCCCCGTCCGACGGCGGAACGCGTTCTCAAGTCGCGGGAGCAGACCGCGGAGTGGGTGGACCGGATCCGGGTTCACGTCGAGAAGTTCCTCTCGCCGACGGGGCCCGAGGCATTGCGCGTCGTCAACAACCTGGACTGGACCGAACCACTCTCGGCAATCGAATTCCTGCGCGACATCGGCAAGAACTTCCGGGTTAACACGATGCTGCGAAAGGATGCCGTTGCGGCTCGGCTCAACTCCGACGCCGGCATCAGCTACACCGAGTTCAGCTACCAGATTCTGCAGG
>JAODMX010000396.1 GCA_025464735.1 Frondihabitans sp.
GAGATCGGAATGGCAGACGGTGTTGCCAATGGGAACTTCGGGCCGGGCACTCAGGCCGGTTTGAAGAGCAGCGGGGGTATCTCCTCGGGCTCGAGTGACGGCGGAACGGCTTTCGTTTCGCTGTTTCAACTCGCATTGGCGTTCAACGGCTACGACGTGACCCGATCGGGTGTCTTCTCCGCAGCAACGAGGACCACGACGCTCGACTTCCAGAGGTTTCTCGAAATCGCAGCAACGGGAGATGGCGACTACGGAACGTGGGCCGCTCTGCTGGTGAGCACGGGGGATCCTGATCGTCCAGTCTCTATGATCGACACGACGTCCACCATGTCGCCGGCCTTCTCGGCACAGATGAAGCAGGCTGGCTACGACATCGTCGGGCGATACCTCACGGTGACGGGCAAGGCCATCGCCCGGGGCGAGCTCGACACGATCTTTACGGCGGGCCTCCGAGTCGTGCCGATCTTCCAGAACTTCAACAACGGCCCCGAGTATTTCACGCGGGCGCTGGGTCTCGACCACGGGCGCCAAGCAGCGATCCGCGCCCGCCAACTGGGGTTCCAAGGCGGCACGACGATCTTCTTCGCTGTCGACTACGACGCTTTCGCGACCGAGATCGACCTCCTCATCGCCCCGTATTTCCAGGGAGTGGCCGAAGGCCTTTCCGTGTCGGTCGAGAAGAAGTACGGCGTGGGCGTCTATGCGACGCGCAACATCGGTGCGCGGATCGCCGAACGGGGCCTGGCTTCCTCCGTGTGGGTCAGCGGAATGTCGACCGGTTACAGCGGCAATCTCGGTTTCGCCATGCCTCCGACCTGGTCGTATAACCAGATCCAGGAGGTTCACTCGTTGAACATCGATCGCAATGCGGTGTCGTCGCGAGCACGCCCCGCAACGCGGGCCGACGTGGCTCGCACACCCGAGCAGAGCGACGCCGTGCGCAGCTTCTTCTGGGCGCTCGTCCGCCATTCCGTCTACGCCGAGAGCGCTGTGTCGAAGCAACCACTCGTCCCCTCGACGGCGGCGAGTGAATTCGTCCTCGATCGGTTGATGGAGGCGAAGTACCACGACGTCCCGTGGCTGGCTTACGCCCCGTACGCAGAGTCCACCCCTGGTATGCCACCGCAGACTGCCCTCGCGTACACGACGGCAAGGATCGCGTATCTAGCCGACGCAGGTGACATTCGAGACATCATCGACAATTACGACGGGGATGCTGAGCACATGGCTGCCACAGCACGCACGGCCAAACTTTGGGGCACTTCGGCCGGAAGTTCGGCCGTCGAGTTCGGGGACCTCGGTGGTTGGTCTCTCGACCTCGTTACCCTCTGGAAGAGCTACCGTCTCAGCTCTCAGAAAGCGATCACAGCGTTCGTGAACCAGCATCTTGGTGCCCCCGGATCGCCAGCCGAGTTTCCGGAGGATGATCTCATCGCCGATGCGGACGGCTGGCTTTTGGCGAAGGGGATGATGGAGGGCAAGAGCGTTGCCGACGCATTCCAGGCCTTGCTGGTCTCCTCAACGTCGTGGAGAGACAGGCTCGGGCTTTTTCTCGACGGGCGCTTTGGGAGTCCGGCCACGCTCTCCGCGGCGGTCGCCACCGTGTTCGGACCGACCTGGCCATGGCCCGGTCTCCCGCGTTATCTGTTCCTCGGACGTGAGGAGCTCCCCAACGCGAGTGAGCTCGTGGAGTTGCGTTCAGCCGTGACTACCCGTCTCTATCTCCTCGCGGGGCGGTCTGCGACCCCATGACGCGCGCCTCGTACGGCCAGGCCCGAGTGGGAATCGTTCGGATCCTCGCGGAGACGCTCGCGGGTCTCCTCTTCGTGAGCCTGTCGGCGGTCGCACTCTTCTTCACAGCGATGACTTCGTGGGAAACCGGTCAAGCCCAATCTCTGATCAATTCGGGTCCTGAGGATTGGTGGCGGGCAGCGTCGCGTTTCGGCCTGACAGTCGGCGTCATCGTTACCGTCTCGACGCTGGCTTCGGCCGCGCGATGGCAAGGCCGGTTCGTCCTGCCCGACTGGGCGCTGGTGATGTCGACCGCGCTGGCGGCGTTGATCGCCTTCCTTTTCATCTGGCCTGGATTGGCGTTGTGGGACACGAACGACATAGGTCCGCGTTCGAACTACGGCGCCGGATTACAAAGCATCCTGCCGATTGCTGCTCTGGGCCTCCTCGTAGCGCTGTTCCATGTCACCCGTAAGCTGCGCCGAGGCACCTGGATCACCCCTCGGCGCGCTGTGCTCTGCTCCGGCTCGTTGGTCGTCGGGGTCGCAGCCACCGCGACAGTCCTGGTGCTCATCGGGATCCGACTCGCCTGATCCGAGCGATCACCGCGTGGTGTAGAACGACGGCCCGATCACCGCCCACAACTCACCAGACATCACACCGCGCGCCACACGTCAGTACCCGGCGACCAGACCACGGACCGTGGTCCACAACACACCTCACGCCAGTACGTCCGCGCTAGCAGGGCTGCGGCCGCTGGACGCGTCGAGGAACGGCAATCAGAAGGCGTTAGGTCACATTCAGAAAACATATTTGTTCCGAATATGTATCTACAGTGTCAATTATTGATAGGTTCGACGCATGCACCTTCGTTCCCTCTCGATTCCTCTTGCCCTGCCAGTAGTCCTGCTCGCCCCGCTCGTCGCCGTACCCGCCAACGCTGCCGAGCAGACTCAACTCATCGGCTCCGGCTGGACGGATCCCAGCACCTTGGAGGTCGTCGACTGGGTCGATCCCGGAGCGGAGAAGGAGCCCCCGCCACGGCACCCCGACCCGATTTCCGTCCCGGCTCGAACCGTCGCGGCGACGTGCAGTGGCCGCAAGGACTTCTACCGAGTCATTGACTGGAACGGAAAGACCTTCTGCTTTTCGAATAAGGGCGAGATCTATCCGAATTCGATCTACTCCGCCAAATATCTGTGTCCTGGAAACAACGTGGGCTCGTCTTACTACCGCCAGCGAAGCAATGGGTCGTACCAATGGTCGCTGTGGCGTGACGGCCACTCCAATTGGAACCAGTGTTACCAGTTCTCAGGCCCAAGTCCCGCCCCGGAGGTCGTCGGTGTTCGCATCAAGTAGAAGAAAGCTCGCGATTTTCGCCGGCGCCGGAGTCGTGGCGGCCTCGACGATCTTGCTCGTGGCAGGGGCGATGACCGGAGCCGAAGCCGTGTCACCCGGGGCAGAGATGCCATCACCAGCGCCGTCGCCGCGGCCAAGCGCCTACTCTCCTGGCGTTCGAGTGGATCCCGACAACCCCATGCTCGACATTACCGACGACAGCGCGATCGAATGGGCCGGCTGGGAAGGCTGCGGAGAAGACTGCCCGCCACCTCCTTCCCGCTGAGCCCGCTGCCCGCCAACACGTGGGACGGGACGGAGTCCGCGAATCGCGGTCAGCCGCGATAACTCGCGTCTTCACACTGGCGGAAAGGCCGGAAGCCCTATGACACCCACCGAGCGCGTCCAACCGAGAGTGGGGATCGTTCGGATCCTCGCGGAGACGCTCG
>JAODMX010000170.1 GCA_025464735.1 Frondihabitans sp.
CAGTCGCAGCTGAGCCTTGGCGCCGATGTGGCGACGAGTATCACTCCCTCCGGCATCCTCACGGCCTATTCGGCCGAAAGCGGTGCGGTCTCGCGGATCGACGACGTGTCGCAATTCGGCGTTTCCACGACGGTCAAACTCGCGATGCCGAAGTCCGACTCGTATCAGGTCGCATCGGTCGGAGCACACTGGGCCGTTCTCGACACGACGCGTGACCGTCTGGTCGTCGATGGACACCGCGTCGATCTCGCCGGCCGTGTCGGTGGACGACCAGCACTTCAACAGTCGTCCGACTCGGGTTCCAGTGTCCTCGTCGCGTCAACGTCCGGGTTGCTTTCGGTTTCCTTTTCGGGTGCGGTGAGCAGCGAGGTCAGCGACCGGGCCGGCACTGCCGCTCGACCGCTCGTGCAGGCGGGTTGCACGTATGCGGCGTGGGCGGATGGAGCCGGGTGGAGCTCCTGCGCTTCCGGATCCGGACGCCTGATGAAACTGCCCTCGATGCCGGGTGGGGCGTCGCTTGCGTTCGAGGCCAATGGGTCGCAAGTGGTCCTCAACGACGCATCCGGCGGATCAAGTTGGGCGGTCCAGCGGAACGGCCAGTTGATCGACAACTGGAGTGATCTCATCACCAATGAGAAAGACCAGCAGCAACAGCAGACCCAAACCCAGCAGAACAATCAGAAGCTCGAGGTTCAGGAGAAACCGCCCGTCGCCGTCGACGACACGCTCGGCGCACGGCCTGGTCGCGCGACCGTCTTGCCCGTCCTTCTCAACGACTACGACCCCAACGGCGATCCCATCGTCATCACCGCCGTGACCCCGATCGATAAGTCGGTGGGCCGGGTCGATGTGATCTCCGGTCGACAACAGATCCTCCTGACTCTGACCTCGCAAGCCTCCGGGGTTATCACCTTCGACTACACGATCTCGGACGGCCGCGGCGGCACAGACAGTGCGACCGTCACGGTGACCGTCAAACAACCGGCTCAGAACGGCCCGCCCGCCCAGGTGCGGGATCTCCACGCGGTCGTGTCGTCGTCGGGTCGGGTCACGGTCGACACGCTGAGCTCGTTCGTCGATCCCGATGGCGACCCGTTTTACCTGACCGGTGCCTCCGGCGGGGACGGCGGCACCGTGACGTTCAAGCCGACGGGCGAGGTCGTCTATCAAGACAACGGTGGTGGGCCGTCCACCCAAGAGATCGTCCTCACCGTGTCCGATGGCAGGGCTGTCGGGCGAGGCACTCTCACCATTGCGGTCGACTCGCCGGGCGAGGTTCCGCTGACGGCTGAGTCCTTCGCCGTGGAGGCCTATGCGGGCCAGGCCACGACAGTCTCCCCGCTGCCCTACGCCAGCGGGGGTACCGGCATCCTCAAGCTCAACAGTGTGCCTGCCAAGACCGGCGTGACCGTCACGCCGAGCTACTCCGCGGGCACGTTCACGTTCGTGAGCTCCGTCATCGGCACGCACAACCTCGAGTACACCGTCACCGATGGCACGAGAACCGCCACTGGCACTGTTCGTGTCGATGTCCAGTCGCCGCCCGAGCCGAACACGCCGCCGATCACGACGCCCAAGTCGGTCTTCGTCGAGAGTTTGAGCACTCAGACGGTCGATATCACGGCCAGCGACTTCGATCCTGCCGGTAACGTCCTGATGATCACCGGTACGAGCGTTGTTCCCCAGTCGAGCGGCGTCCAGGTGCAGGTGCTCGAGCAGCGTTACCTGCGCATCACGCTGACCGCGCCTCTCGATCACGGACCGGTCTCGTTCTCCTATACCGTCACCAATGGGCTCGCGTCGGCTCAGGGGGCGGTGACGGTGGTCCAGATTCCCCGACCGAGTCGACTGCAGCCGCCGATCGCCACCAACGATCAGGCGACCGCACGCGTGGGCGACGCCATCAACATCGACGTCCTTGCCAACGACGAGCAGCCGGACGGCGAGGCGATCACACTTGAACCGCGGCTGGTGAAGAACGTGTCGCCGGGTGGTGGGCTCCTTTTCGTGTCGGGAAGCGAGCTGAGATACCTGGCTCCGAAGAACCCCGGCAACTACTCGGCTGTCTACGCCATCGAGGGACCGGACGGTCAGCGCGCGACCGCGCAGGTCAGCATCGCCGTCCGGGAAGCCAATAAATCGACCAATAATCCCCCCGTTCCCCAGACTCTGACCGCGCGAGTGGTCGCGGGGCAGAGCGTTCGAGTGCAGGTGCCCCTCGACAACATCGATCCCGACGGCGATTCCGTCCAGCTTCTCGGCATCGATTCGAATCCGCAGAGGGGCAACGTCACGAGCGTCGGCTCCGACTACGTCGACTACCAGGCCGGCAGCTACTCGGCGGGGACCGACACCTTCACTTACGCGGTCATCGACAGTCTGGGGGCCCGCGCGACGGGGACCATCCGAGTCGGTATCTCCGCCCGGGCCGATGGCTCACGCAACCCGATCGCGCTGCCCGATGCCGTGACCATGCGTCCGGGTGGCAGCATCCTCGTGCGCGTCCTGGCGAACGACTCAGATCCCGACGGCGGCGCCCTTCATCTCACCGGGGTGAAGGCCAACGATAAGAATGTGACCGCGGCCATCCTCCCCGGGGGTGTCGTTCGGGTGACTCCGCCGAAGACTCCCAAGACCTACGGATTGGTCTACACAGTCGCCAACGACGTCGGAGGTTCGAGTTCCAACTTCATCACCGTCAAGGTCGACCCGAAGGCTCCGCTCAACTATCCCGAGGCGCAAGACAGCGTCCTCACGCTGAACGACATCCTGGGTCGCAAGACCGTCGACGTGAACGTCTTGGCCAACGTCTTCTTCGCCGACGGAAACGTCTCGACCCTCGGGCTCGGCGTCCAACCCGGTTATGGCCATACAGCGACCGTCACTCAGAACCACCGGATCAGGGTCACCATCACGACGACCAGCCAGATCATCCCGTTCTACGTCTCGCATCCCGACGATCCGTCGATCAAGGCGTACGCCTTCATCCGGGTGCCAGGGTTCGACGACGCGCTCCCGCAGATCAACGAGGCTGCCCCCGCGTTGACGGTGCCGAGCGAGAAGACCGTCACGATCGACCTGAATAAGTACGTCGTCTCGACGGGTCGCGACGGCGTTCGGCTGACCGACAGCAGCAGCGTCCGTGCGACGCACTCGAATGGCGACGCCCTCGTCGTCAACTCGACGACTCTCCGCTTCACGTCGGCACACCTTTTCTTCGGTCAGGCTTCCATCTCATTCCAGGTGACCGATGGCACCTCGGCCAACGACCCTAACGGGCAGACGTCCACGCTGGTTCTGCCGATAACCGTGACGCCGCGGGAGAATCAGCCGCCTGTCTTCAACGGTGCCGACCTCGATCTCGAACCGGGCGACACACGCACCCTCGACCTCACCAGGCTCACGACCTACACGAACACCAAAGACATCAGTGAACTGACCTACCAGGCGACGACCTCGAGCGTTCCCGGTTTCACCTTCTCCATCTCGGGTCAGCGCTTGACGGTGAACGCCGATGCCTCGGCCAAGAAGGGCATCACGTCGCAGCTGGGACTCACTGTCCGAGATGCGGTTTCGACCGGCCAGACGGGCACAATCGATCTCAACGTGGTGGGCTCGACGAGGCCCCTCGCGATAGCCGCACCCGATTCCGCCGTCACGAAGCGTGGCTCCAGCACCGTGATCGATGTTCTCGCCAACGACCAGGCGACGAATCCCTTCCCGGGCCAACCGCTTCGCGTGGTTGCAATCCGAGGTCTCGGCGGAGCGTCGTTGCCGCAGGGCGTGACGGTGACGCCGAGTGGCGACAACAGCAGTCTTACCGTGAACGTCTCCGACTCGGCTCAACCGCTCGACACGCACCTGCAGTACGAGCTGGCCGATGTCACGAACGACCCGTCCCGATACGTCTGGGGCGATGTGACCATCTCGGTCGAAGATGTCCCCGGCACGCCGGCAGCACCTGTCCGATCGGGCTCGTTCGTAGGTGGCCAGGTGACTCTCGGCTATCAGGCTCCAGTTGCCAACAACTCGCCCATCACGTCCTACCGGTTGACCGGCACCTCGAGCGCGGGCAGCTACGAGAAAGACTGCGGAACGGCGACCATCTGCACGCTCACCGACCTCGATCCCGGAGCCCAGTACCGATTCAGCGTTCAGGCGATCAACGCGATCGGTACGTCTCAGCCGAGCCAATCGAGCATCCCTTACAGCGCCGACTTCGTTCCGGCTGCGCCGACCGGGGTTTCGGTGTCTCCGTCGACGACGACCCCCGGCTCTCTGGTCGTCAACTGGAACGCAGTCCCGACCCCCGCCCGCGGAACGGCCGTCAGTGGCTACGTGGTCGAGGTGTCCGGGGTCGGCAGCCAGAACGCAAGCGGCACGAGCGCGCAGATCAACGGCCTTCAACCCGGCACCCAATACGGCGTTCAGGTGTATGCGGTCAATGCGGCGCAGGTGTCGAGTACCGCCGACTGGGACAGAAGCGCCTCGGTGAGCGCTACCGCCGTAGGTGTTCCCGGAGCGGCGAGCCTCACGGCAACGCAGGACGCCTCGGGAAGCGGCTCCATCATCCTCCGCCGAACCGCCTCGGGCGACGCCAACGGTGGTAACACCCTCTCCTACTCGTACGCGCGATTCGATGGCAGCGTGACGTCGTCGCCGAGCTGCAGCACGGGCTCAGGCAAGCCGGGTACGCCCGTGTCGTCACCAGACACCGGTGTCCAAGACGGCAATACGTACACGTACT
>JAODMX010000214.1 GCA_025464735.1 Frondihabitans sp.
TTGCAGTCCTGTTCTGGGCGACACATCGTTGACGTGGTGGTTTGTCGCGAACGCTCCCAGATGGCGTCCGCACCACGTCGCGGAGCCGAATGACTCCGTCAAGGCCACAAGCTAGCGGAGAAATCGCAGTGGACCTAGACATTTCTTTCTCAGCCCGCGACCTCCACCTAAGCTGTCGGGGTGATCAGCCGACGTGAGGCCGCGCTGCGGCTCGACATCCCCCTCGAGATGGCGAATCGGCATGGGCTGCCGTCGCGCATGACTGAGGCGGAGCTCGACGCCATCGAGGCGGATCCGCCGGCATGGCTGGCGCAGTCACGAGCGAACCGGACGGGTAAGAAACCCGTGTGGGTGCGACTCGAGTGCGTGGTCTGCGGGTTCGCGGAGGACGCCCGCCCCAAGAAGTGGTGGCCAGACTGGACCTACCTGTCGTGCGACTACCACGCTCCCGAGCAGGTACCGGATCCGGTGGCCGGTTTCGCCCGGTCGGAGGTCGACGGCATCGGAAGCCGGTTCATCGCCCTGGTCGACGAGCGACCCTGACGCGGCGGACTACTCGACCGTTGCTTCGGCTTCGGCAGCCTTCTCCTCCTTGGCGGTCCGCTTGAGGAGAGCGTCTCGCTCGTGCGCCAATGACTCCATGGTGGCGGGGTCGAGGAAGTCGATGAACGGGTTGCGCAGCCCTGTCTTGACTTCGACGATGTTCGCGTAGGCGGTGGCCGCACTCCGCAGCTCCGCAGCCGCCCGCCCGGCCTTCTTCTGGGGCACGGGCTTGAGCCCGACGATCTGCGCGTGCTTCTCGAGCGCCCGAGTCAGCTCCTTGAGAGCCGTGTCAATTTTCTTCGTCACAGGCACATTCTGACGTATGGAAGTGAACGCGCAAGGTGCTCTCACCCGTCGTCGGGACTGAAAGAAAATTCCAGATCACACCCAGCCACGAAAACAACATCCGTCGTTAACCTTCGGGGTGTCGCGTGTTCACGCCGGCTCTCTACCGTCAAGGGCGTGATGAAAGATCATTCCGGATCCGAGGTCCCGACGGCAGGATCGACCGACCTGTTCACCCGGCCCCGCGAATCCGGGATTGTGGAGCGGATCCGCGCCGCGCTGCCCTCGTTCAGTCCGGCCGAGCGACGCGTGGCAGATGCCATTCTGCGCAACCCGATGGCCGTCATTCACCTCTCGGTGATGGAGCTTGCGGCGATCGCTGACGCCTCCCCGGCAACGGTCGTCCGGCTCTGTGCGACCGTTGGCCTGCGCGGATACCAGGAGCTGAAGATCACCCTTGCGAGTCAGTCGAGTCCGAGCGATCGGCGTGTCCTGGGTGACATCACTCCCGACGATCGGGTCATCGACATCGCCCACAAGGTGATGGACGGTACCGCCCGGGCGGTTTCTCAGGCGTCTCAGTCGATCGACCCCGAGAGTCTCGAACGCATCGTGGAAACCCTCGTCTCGGCCCGCCGCGTCATTTTCGGGGCGGTCGGCACCTCGGCTCCTCTGGCCCTCGATACGGCCTATCGGTTGGTGACGCTGGGGATCGACGCGACATTCGCTCCCGACGTTCACACGCAGCACGTGACAGCGCGCATGATGGGGCCGAGCGACGTGTTCTTCGCCATCAGCCACACCGGATCGACCTTCGAGACCCTCGCCGCCGCCAGGGCCGCCAAAGCGGCCGGGGCCACCACGGTCGCTCTCACCAGCTTCTCGCGCTCGCCGCTCACCGAGATCAGCGACCTGAACATTGTCGCCGGCAGTGCCGAGACCGCCTATCGCGTGGAGGCGATGGCGAGCCGCATCGTGCACCTGTCGGTGCTCGATGCGCTGTTCGTCAGCGTCTCCCGTCGCAGTGACACCAGCGACGCCCACCTCGCCCTCACCGAAGACGTGCTCATCGAGCACCGCATTTAGCTCCGCTCTCGGGCTCGTGGAATCTTTTTCAAGCAATTTTCGAGATGTACTAGACGACTGGTCTACTAGCGCGCTAGGGTTTTGACATCAACGAAACAGCCGGCCATTGGCACCTCAGACAAAGGAGAACATCATGCCCCTCGCACGTATCGACCTCACCGAAGGCAAGTCCCCCGAGTACCGCCGCACGATCGCCGACGTCGTCTACGACCAGATGATCATCCACCTGGGCGTCCCGGAGGATCGCTTCCAGGTCGTCACCCAGCACCCCCTCGGCGAGGTCATCGCCGACCCCGACTACCTCGGCATCTACCGTTCCGAAGACGCCGTCTTCATCCAGCTCATCTTCCTCGACGTCGCCACGCCAGAGCAGAAGGGCAACTTCTACAAGGCCGTCGTCGACGAACTCCACGAGAAGCTCTTCCTCCGCACCGAAGACGTGTTCTTCAACCTCCAGACCGTGCAGCCGGCCGACTGGTCGATGGGCGACGGCATCGTCACCTACGCGAACGGTGTCCCCGCCGATCGCCTCGACCCGAACAGCGTGCCGGCCGGTTTTCACTGGTGACCACCGACCGCTGGCCGCTGATGCCTGGTATCGGCAGGTTACCCGCCCAGTGATGGATCCACGTTGCGCCGAGAATGGCCCCGACACGAAATCTCGTGCCGGGGCCTTCTGCTGTGCCGACCCGCGCGAATCACGCTCTGCCGAGCGCCGAACCCTGAGCAACTCAGGAGAGGTGAAGGCGATGCTCAGTCATTGCCAATACGCGATCGAGCGACTCAGGGCTGCGGTTGATCTTGGCCAGGACACTGGCGCCGATCCAGCCGGTGTAGAGGTCGAGCGCGAGCTCGCGGGGGCTGGCGTCGATCGACAGCGAGCCGTCGACGACGCCCTCCGAGATCATTCGCTCGATGCGGTCGACGATTCCTGTTGTTCCCTGGATGAGCGCTAAGCGCATCGACTCGGACAGGTCGGCGACCTCGGCTCCGAGCTTCACGACGAGGCATTTGCCCTGGCAGTTATCGAAGCTCTGCATGTCGTAGAAGCTCTGCCAGTACTCGGTCAGGCGGTCGGATGCCCGCGCGGGGCCGTTGACGGTCAGATCCATGCCTGCGAGGTAGTGCTCGAAGTAACTCTCGATCAGGGCTTCGCCGAATGCGTCTTTCGAACCGAACCAGTGATAGAACGACCCCTTGGGCACGCCGGCCTCGGCAAGCACCTCGTTCAGACCGACCGCGGCATAGCCCTTGTGGGACATGATCCGCTCGGCTGTGTCGAGGATGGTCTGACGAGTGTCGGTCTCTTTGGCGGGCATCCGATGAGTCTACCGCAAAATAGACCAGTCGTCTCTGATTCTGGCAAACCGGAGTAGGCGTGTGGTTTCGCCGATGTGGGCTCGGCTTCGCGCGTTTCAGCGAAGCCGAGCCCACATCGGCGAAGCGACCGAGTTGCAAGTCAGAACGCAGCAACACCCGCGCGGTCGATGAACGTCCCCGTGGGGCCCTCGCCACCGCGGGTCGCGAGCTCGACGATCGCGTCGGTCCCCTCGGTGACAGTCTGGTGTCCGGTGTTGCCGTTGAGGTCCGTCGCCGTGTATCCCGGGTCGGCCGCGTTGACGCGCATCTCACGTAGAGCCCTGGCGTACTGGACGGTGAGCATGGTCACCGCCGACTTCGACGACGTGTAGAGCGGTGCCAGGACGGTCGACTCGATCCGGTCGCTGTCGTGGACAGAGGCGAACGACCCCAGGCCGCTGGTGACGTTCACGATGGTCGGGGTGTCGGAGTGTCGGAGAAGGGGCACGAAGGCGTGAATCGTGCGCACGATGCCGACGACGTTCGTGTTGTACACCTCGAGGGCGTCCGCTCCGGTCAGGTCCTCCGGATCCTTGTGCACCCCGGTAATACCGGCGTTGTTGATCAGGACGTCCAGGCCACCCGCGGCCTCGACCGTCGCGGCCGCAGCGGCGACGGAGGTGTCGTCGGTCACGTCGAGCTGCACGAAGCGTCCGCCCAGCGCATCTGCGGCGGCCTGGCCACGTTCGGTGTCGCGCGCGCCCAGCCACACGGTGTGGCCGGCCTCGATCAGTCGGCGGGCGGTCTCGTAGCCGAGGCCCTTGTTGGCTCCGGAGATCAGTGTCGTTGTCATGTTTTGAGTCTGGACCGCGGCACCGCGGTCGCCCAGGCCCCGCGTGACGGGAGGACTGGCAATACCAGGCAGGATCCGGTGGCCGGGTCGAGAATGAAATCATGCAGGATCCTCATGGACACCTCGCCTCCCTCCTCCGGTCATGGCGCGACCGGCTCTCACCGACCGACGTGGGGCTCCCGTCTGGCCCGGCTCGGCGCGCCACGGGCCTCCGTCGCGAGGAGCTCGCGGCCCTGGCCGGTCTCAGCGTCGACTACGTGATCCGTCTGGAGCAGGGTCGCGCCCGGAACCCCTCCGATCAGGTCGTCGCGTCGCTCGCCAGGGCTCTCCAGCTGAGCGATGCAGAGCGCGACCACCTCTACCGGGTCGCTGGTCTCCTGCCCCCGATGCCGGGAACGGTGCCGAGTCACATCCCGCCCAGTGTGCAGCGTCTCGTGGCCCGCTTGGGTGAGGCGCCCCTCGCGGTCTTCAGTGCCTCCTGGGATCTCCTGACCTGGAGCCCGCTCTGGGCGGCTCTCCTCGGAGAACCCGAGCACGGCGCCTCGGAACGCCCGAACCTCCTGCGCGCTCATTTCGTCACCGGCTCGCTGGCCGGCAGGCAGAACAATATCGTCGATCGATCGGGCTCCGGCGATTCCTTCGGGATGTCGCTTGTGGCGGATCTCCGGCGAGTGCGGGGACGCTACCCGGCCGACAAGGCCGTTGCGGCGCTTGTCGACGACCTGCTCGAGTCGAGCGCCGAATTCACGGCGCTGTGGGAGAGCGGCGCCGTTGACGAGCACAAGTCGGAGACCAAGGTCGTTCGGAACCCGCTCGTGGGCAACGTCGAACTCGACTGCGACGTCTTCACCGTGGCCGGGTCGGACCTCCGCATCGTGATCTACACCGCTGCGGCCGGCTCACCGGCCGCCGACAAGCTGGACTTTCTGCGGGTGTCGGCTGTCTCAGCCGTTCACTAGACGGCCGCCTTCGCGGACGTTGCGGTGGCTTCGCGCATTTCCGCGAAGTCACCGCAACAACGGCGATGCGTCGCGCTAGGCGACGGCGACGGGGAGGTTCTGTTCGACGAGCTGGACGAACTCCGGCGTAGCCGGGGACTCCTGCGGGCGAACGCGAGCGATCACTCGACCGCCGGGGGCGACGAGGTACTTCTCGAAGTTCCACGCGACGTCTCCTGCTGTTCCCGTGGCGTCGAGGGTCTCGGTGAGCACGTCGTAGACCGGATGGCGGTGCTCGCCTTTGACCTCGATCTTGGCGAACACGGGGAAGTCGACGCCGTAGGTGGCGACGCAGAACTCCTGGATCTCCTCGTTCGTGCCCGGCTCCTGCCCATTGAACTGGTTGCAGGGGAACCCCACTACCTGAAGGCCCTTGTCGCGGTAGGTCTCCTGCAGCTGCTGCAGATCGCCGTACTGAGGGGTCAGCCCGCAGCGGCTGGCCACGTTGACTACGAGCAGGAGTTTGTCGGAATACTCGGCAAGGGAGGTGGCCGACCCGTCGGCGGTCTCGACCGGTATGTCGTACAGCGCTGCATCAGTCATGAGGGAATCCTACGGAC
>JAODMX010000267.1 GCA_025464735.1 Frondihabitans sp.
AGCGGATGAGCAGCCGGTCGACCTGGTCGCGGTCGAGACCGTTGAGGTGGTCGGTGATCCACCGTGCTCGGTCGCCGGGAAGCGTCGGGAAGTCTTTTCCGCCACCGATCGGCATTCCTGCCGTGTCGACGGTGCGCTCCACCCCGAGACGCGTCGTGGCCTCCGTCGAGAGGTGGCTGGACAGGGCTCGGAAGGTCGTCCATTTGCCCCCGACCAACGACAGCACCTTCGACTTCGGGAGTGCCTCGACAGCAGTCTCGACGATCCTGTAGTCGCGCGAGACGAAGCCGGCGGCGAGATCGTCGTGCTTCGGCAGCGGGCGAACCCCCGAGTAGCGGTAGACGATCTCATCGCGCGTGATCGTGATCGTGGGGAAGACGTGCTTCACGAGGTCGAAGAAGTAGTCGACCTCTTCCTCTGTGCAGATCGCGGGCTTGGACATGTCGGCCTCAAGGTCGGTGGTGCCGATCAGCACACGGCCCTTGAGCGGGTAGATCAGGACGATGCGGCCGTCGTTGTTCTCGAAGAAAAGCTCTCGGCCATTGGTCGCCTTGAGCAGCGCGGGGCTGTCGACAACGATGTGCGATCCCTTGGTGCCGCCCATGTACTGCGACTCCGCGCCAAACACCTTGTTGGTGAGGTCGGTCCAGGGGCCGGACGCGTTGATCACGACGTCGGCTGTGACGACGAACTCGGTGCCGCTCTCCACGTCGCGGACCAGGACACCCTCCTCCTTGGCGCCGATTGCTTCGACGTAGTTGGCGCTTCGGGCCTTCGCGGCCGAGCCCTCCCCGGATCCGGCAGCCAGACCGTCCTTCAAGACGTCGAGCGCGAGACGCTCGGGCTCGTGCACGGAGGCGTCGTAGTAGGTGCCCGTGTACTTGAGGTTCTTGTTCAGCTCGGGCATGTCGCGGAGGGCGGCCTTGCGAGTGCGGAACTTGTGCTTCGGCACGGTGCCGCCGTCGCGCGAGAAGGAGTCGTACAGCGTCATGCCGACCTCGATGAGGAGGGCACCTCGCTCCTTGGTGGAGCGCTGCTTGTGGGTGAGCATGCGCAGCGGAGCATTCAGGAGGCCGGAGAACGTCGAGAAGATCGGCATCGTGGTCTGAAGCGGCTTCACGTAGTGAGGCGCGATCTTGAGGAGGCCGTTGCGTTCCTCGACCGACTCACGGACGAGACGGAACTCGCCGTTCTCGAGGTAGCGGATGCCGCCGTGGATCATGTGCGACGAGGCGGCCGAGGCGCCCGAGGCGTAGTCGTTCCGCTCGACGAGGATCACGTCGACACCCTGGAGAGCCAGATCGCGGAAGGTGGCGATGCCGTTGATTCCGCCACCGATGATCAAGACCTGAGCGGCGGGGCGCTCTTTGATTCGCTGCACATTGGAGCGGATGTCTTTTGTCTTCTTCGACGTAGTCACTGGTCGGTCACTTTCGTTGCGTCTGGCGGTGTATGACCTCCATAATTGACCCGTGCGCGCAAGCGGTCAAGGCAGGTGCACATATGTGCAAGGAGAAACCCGATGACGATTTTCGAGACGACACAGAGCGAGAAGACGCAGGATGCGCTGCGAGCTTCGCATCTCTACTATCTGCAGGATCTGACGATGGAGGCGATCGCCCGAGAACTGGGCACGTCACGATCGTCGGTCTCCCGATTGCTGAGTTTCGCGCGGGAGACCGGGCTCGTCGACATCCAGATCAAATCGCCACTCGACGAGGCGACGCAGGTCAGCGACGCGCTGCATCGCCGCTTCAACGTGGTCGCGCACGTCGTTCCAGTACCCGATCAGACGACCGACGTCGACCGACTCGACCGGGTCGCCCTCTCGGCTGCACGAATTCTCAACGGCTTCGTCGACTCGAACATGATCGTGGGGATCGCCTGGGGCTCCACGGTGAGCGCAATCAGCCGGTATCTCGTACCGAAGTCGACGCACAACAGCGTCATCGTGCAGCTCAACGGTGCCGCCAATCCGAAGACCACAGGCATCGTCTACGCGAGCGAGATCCTGCGCCGTTTCGGCGATGCCTACGGCGCGAGCGTTCAGCAGTTCCCTGTCCCCGCCTTCTTCGACGACCCCCGGACGAAGCTCGCCCTCTGGAGGGAGCGCAGTACCCAGCGCGTTCTGGAACTGCAGGAATCGATGGACGTCGTTCTCTTCGGCGTCGGATCCCCCAACGCACTCGTGCCAAGCCACGTCTACGCCGGCGGCTACCTCGAGAAGACCGACCACGAGAGCTTGCACCACGACGGCGTGGTCGGCGACGTCGCCACGGTGTTCTTCCGCGCCGACGGGTCGTCCACCGATATTGCGCTCAACACGCGCGCCTCGGGGCCCTCCCTCTCGACGATCCGCCGCGCACCCCGCCGGGTCTGCGTCGTCGCGGGCGACTCGAAGGCGGCCAGCCTGCGCGGCGCCTTCGCCGCCGGCCTCATCACCGACCTGATCGTCGACGAGAAGACGGCTCGGGCGCTCCTCGACGGCTAGCGCGCGGATCGAGCCGCTAAACCCTCGCGGTCGGCTGCCGCGGTGGTCCTAGGACTGGTGCCGGGGCCGACGTCGAGGGTCTAGCGGCTAATCGCGCGCGCCCGTCGGCCGGTCGCCGCACCGAGCGCAGCAAGTCCGAAGTCGGCGAACACGTACAAGAGGCGCGACAGGAGCGCGGCCGCCACCGCGGTCTCTGCATCCGTCACCGACGTGAGCACGAGCGTGATCACGAATTCGCGAACGCCGAGGCCGGCCGGAAACGGAATGAGCAGGATCCCCAGCGACGACGCGAGCGCAAAGGCCGCGATACTCGGGAGGAGACTGCGCACCGGGTCGACGCCGAGGCCGATCAGGATCAACCAGAGCTGGAGGCCGCCAAGAAGCCAGTTCGCAGCTTGAGCACCCGACGTGCGAGCGGCCACGACCCAGTCGTAGGTGAAGGCGGACGACGGTCGCCGCAGCACCTTCAACGCGAGACGGACGCCGAGCCGCAGCACCGTCGGCACCAGACACGCGAGCAGGGCCACGCCCACGATCACGACCCACCAATACTCTCCGAGGAGGTGCGGGTCGATGAAGGGAAGCAGCGTCACGCCGATTCCGAGCCCGAGCGCGACCGAGACGAGCAGCGCAATCAGGCTCAGAACAATGGAGGAGGACCGACTCACACCGAGCTCCCCCGCCATCTGCGCCTGAGCGGCAATCGTCCACACCGACCCCGGCAGGTATTTGCCGAGCTGGCTGATGAAATAGAGGCGCGCCCCGCGCACGACTCGAAGACGGACACCGAAGGCCGGCCACAGCACCGTCCACGACAGCATCGACAGCACCAGAGCGCCGAGGACCGCGACGAAGGCGACGACGAGCCAGCCGGGATTCATCGACGAGACCGCGGCCCAGATCGCAACCCGGTGCTCGACGATGTAGGCGACTCCCCCGACCAGGACTGCCACGAGGAAGACGATCTTGACGGCGGTCATTCCCCACTGTCGCCAGCCGGGGCGTCTCCCCGCCGATTCTGCATCTGTCACAGCCCTAAAGCCTAGCGGCATGAGCCGCGTGTCAACTTAATATTTCTCCTTTCATGTTAGTTATGTTTAAGTCTTACATTTCCAAAGCTAGGAGATTTGCCATGAAGTCGAGAAAGAAGTCCGCCGCCCTTTTCGGAGCGGCAGCAATCGTAGGCGCGGCACTGGTCGCGCCAATCGCCGGTGCCGCACCAGCCGAGGCCGCCACGAGGTGTAACTCATTCAGATTCACCGAAACCTGGGCAGCGGCGAGGTGCCAGGGGGCAGGCTCAATGCGATTCAAGGTGACGTGCAATGCCGTATGGCCGTTCGCGCCCTGGACGAAGTACAGCGGCTGGATCGCGGTCGGTTCAGGCAGCAAGGACGTCACGGCGAGATTCCCGGATTGCGGCTGGACGGCAAGCGTCAGCGGCCAGTATCGCTAGTCGTTGAAGAATGAACGGATGGTGGGCGCACAACCTTGCGCTCACCATTCCCCGAAAAGCCTTGTGGGTTTAGAGGACGCCACCGAGAGGGTCCGGGGCGCGGCGGTCCTCGAGGATCTCACCGCCGATAGGCTCGCTCTCCCAGGTGTCGACCTTCCAGCCCGCCCGGGGCGTGCCCGAGACCACGATCACGCCGGTGTTGTGCAGCGTGTGGCTGGAGGTGAACGCCGGATCCAGATTGGTCGTTCGGCCGCCCAGCCACACCCGGATCGCCCCCGCGTGGCTCACGATCGCCACGGTCGAGTCGTCACCGTGTTGCTCGGCGACGTGAGCCACCGAGGCGTCGAAGCGGCGCCCGAAGTGCACGCCGTCGTAGGCCCCGGGAATCGTCGCGGTGAGGTCGCCCGCACCCCACTTCATGATCGGAGCGAGGTACGCCTTGAGTGATTCGGGATCCGTGCGGTCTTCGTAGTCGCCGGCCTCGATTTCGTGCACCCCCTCGAGGATGCCGATGGGAAGCCCGAGGGCGCGCCCGAGCGGCGCGGCCGTCTGCTGGGCGCGAGCGAGGGTGGACGCGTAGAGCCCGTCGATCTGCTCACCGCCGAGAGTCTGGGCGAGGGCGTCGGCCTGTTCACGGCCGAGGTCGGTGAGGTCGGGGCCGGGAGCGGCACTGGACAGGGCTCCCGAGACGTTGGCGGAGGTCTGGCCGTGGCGGATGAGAAGGAGGCGCACGCGACCAGGGTACGCCGCTGGATCCTGCGAATCCGCCATGCACGCAAGCTTGCATGCAAGAGGATTAGACTGACCGTATGCCTACCACCGCCCTCCCCGTCATCGATCTCGAGAAGGCCGCCGAGCGTGCCTACTCCGAGGTGAAAGCACAGATCATCCGGGGCGAGCTCACGGGAGGCTCCGCCATCAGCGAGAACGTCGTCTGCCAGGAGCTCGGCATGAGCCGCACCCCCGTGCACGAGGCTTTTCTCCGGCTCGCCTCCGAAGAACTCCTCACTCTCGAGTCGCGCAAGGGGGCGGTCGTCCGGCCGATGTCGCCGAGCGAGGCGGACGACGTCGTCGAGATGCGCGAAGCGATCGAGACGGCTGCCGCGCGAAGGGTCATCGAGCACGGGCCCGACGCCGACCTGGTGGCAACTCTCCGCAGCCTGCTCGACGTGCAGGCCGCCTGCGTCGAGGCATCGGACATTGACGGCTTCATCGACGCCGACGACGCCTTCCACTCCGCGGTCGTCTCAGCCTCGCGCAACCCGATCGCGATCCACTTCACGCGCCTCCTCCGGGATCGCGCTCAGCGCCTGCGTCACCACCTGATGAGGATCCGACCGGAGCATCTCGTCACGTCGCTCGGTGATCACCGGGAGCTCGCCCGAGCCATCGAAACCGGCGACGCGGAGGCCTACGCCGCGGCTCTGGGTCGCCACGTCGACGTGCTGCGCGGGCTCCTGTGAGCGCCGTCGACACCGGCTCCGTTCGGGCGATTCGAGAGACTTCGGTCGTTCAGGCCCGACGAGTGCCGGCTTGGGTGATGGTCTTCGGCACGGTCTTCGTGTGCGCCTGGGGCGGCAACCAGTTCAGTCCCTTGCTGCTCATGTACGAGAACCGCGCCCACTATTCCGGGGTCCTCGTCAACGCCTTCCTCGGTGTCTACGTGCTCGGACTCGCCCCCGCCCTTCTGATCGCGGGGTCGCTGTCCGACCGGCACGGGCGCAAGCCACTGATGCTGGCAGCGCTGGCTGCTGCCGTCGTGGGCAGCGCTCTTCTGGCCTGCGGCGGCGTCGGCCCGGAGTTCCTCCTCGTCGGGCGTCTCTTTTCGGGAGCGGCGGTCGGCGTCGCCATGGCAGTGGGCACGAGCTGGATCAAGGAGCTCTCGCAGGCTCCCTTCGACGATCGCGCCGACCACGCGGCCGGCGCGCGACGGGGATCGCTGGCATTCACTCTCGGATCCGGCATCGGAGCCCTCATCGCCGGGCTGATCGCGCAGTGGGGACCCGCACCTGAGGTGCTGCCGTTCGCCGTCCACATCCTGGTGACGCTTCCGTTCTTCGCCGTCGTTCTCGCGATCCCCGAGACGCAGGTGAACGGCGGCCTTTCCGGGCCGTGGTACCGCCAGCTCCGGATCCCGGCGGCCTCCCACAAGCGCTTCATCCGTGTGGTGGCCGTCTCGGCCCCGTGGATCTTCGTGGGCGCCGCGATCGGCTACGGGTACCTGCCCACGCAGCTTCGCTCGGCGACCGGGCCGTGGGGCCTCGTCTTCGCGACGGCCGCAACGGTCGTCGCGCTGGGCGTGTCATCGCTGTTCCAGCCTCTGGCGCGTCGGATCCACTCCGTCACGACCGCCCGCGGGCTGGCAACCATGGTGGCGCTCATCGCCACGGGGCTCGCGGTCGTGATCGTCTCGATCCAGCTCCAGTCGATCTGGCTCGGGCTTCTGGCCAACGCCATCATCGGCGTCGGGATGGGAATCGGGCTCGTCTCGGGCCTTCAGGAGGTGCAGGCGATCGCAGGATCCCGCGACCTGGCCGGTCTCACGGGGGTCTTCTACGCCGTCGCCTACCTCGGCTTCCTAGCGCCGGCGCTGATCGCGGCGGTCTCGTCGTTCGTGCCTGTCGTCACAATCCTCGCCGTCGTCATCGCCCTCGCGCTCGTCTCGTACCTGCTCGTGCTGGTCTCGTCGCGCAAGCACCTCCCCCCTTCAGCGTCTGCGCTCTGAGCACCGACGCCCACCGGCGAGTGTCCGAAATGTGCTGCCTCTCGGCCGCGCAGGCAGCACAGTGCGGACACTCGCCGACTGTGGACGGGCAGCAGTTTTCCACAGATCTGCTGCTGCCACCCCGTGGGAGTGCGTGCGCTGCGAACGTGGGAGGGTGAAACCTCGACAACTGCCCCGTGAGATCGAGCGCCGCCCATTCCGAGTGAGCGAAGCGAGCACGCTCGGCGTCGGGCTCGCTCGGCTCCGCGCATCCGACCTCACGCGACCCCACCACGGCGCCCGCACCACTCGCGAGGCGACAACCCTCGAGGAACGCTGCCGAGCATTCGCGCCCCTCATGTCACCCTCGCAGGCGTTCAGCCACATGACGGCAGCCGAACTCTGGGGTCTCCCGCTGCCGATCAGGCGCGACGACGCGCCGCTGCCTGACCTGCACGTGGCAGCGCTGCGGGGCCGAGAACCGCGCCGGCCCGGGATCGTCGGTCACCGCGTTCGGGGAGTGACCTGCAGGATCCTGCGGGGTCTCGTCGTCGTTGACCCTCTCGTCGCGTGGGCTCAATCCGCTGCGTATCTCGAGCTCGACGATCTCGTGTCGATGGGCGATGCGCTGCTGGGGCGGTGGCCGAAGGAGCCCGCGGCCCGGCATCACAGACCGGAGGCGCTCACGGCGGCGGTCGACGCACGCGCAGGAGCACGCGGAGCCGTCACACTGCGCGAGGCGCTCGCTCTGTCACGCCCCAGGGTGAGGTCGCCGCGCGAGACGGCGCTGCGTCTGCTGCTCCAGCGGGCCGGGCTCCCGGAACCTTCTCTGAACGTGGATGTCTATGAGGGAGGCGTGTGGCTCGGCCAGCCCGACCTCGTCTACTGGGAGGCGAAAGTCGCCGTCGAATACGAGGGCGACCATCACCGCGCCTCGAGGAGGACCTTCGAGGGGGACATCCTGCGTCGCGAGCGCTTCTCCGATGCCGGTTGGCACATGATCAGGGTTACTTCCGGTGACATGGAGCTGCGCTCTCAAGAGCTGGTGGCACGGGTAAGTAGGTGGGTACTCGGGCGGTGAGCGTCCACATTGTGCTGCCTCCGGCCGATCCAGGCAGCAGAACGTGGACACTCACCGGAGCCGACGACCAGCGGAGTTGAAGGGGTGAGGTGCGTCGAGCGCAAGGCGGAGGAGGACAGCGATAGTGGAACTACCGCCGACGACGACAACGCCGCGATCGGCGCGCCTCAGCCCTTCAGCGCGCCGGAGGAGAGGCCTGCGACGTAAAACTTCTGGAGGCCAACGTAGAGCGCGATGCACGGGATCATGGCGATCACGGATCCGGCGACCAAGGTCCCGTAGTTGATCTGCCCGTAGGCGCCCGTCTGCAGGTTGAGCAGCGCCACCGGCAGCGTGTAGAGACTCTGCTTCGTCAGGAAGGTGAGTGCCCCGAGAAATTCTGTCCACGCGGCCAGGAAGGCGTAGAGGGCAGCAGTCGCGGCTCCCGGCATGAGCAGCGGGCGGAGCACCGACACGATCACGCGGGTGCGGCTGGCTCCGTCGACGAGCGCGGAGTCTTCCAGCTCGTCGGGGATCGAGTCGAACGCGTTGCGCATCACGAAGGTGCCGAACGGCAGGTTGACCGTCACGTAGAAGAGGATCAGCCCGATGAGCGAGTTCGTCAGGTGCATCGCGTTCAGCTGGAGGTAAAGCGGTGTAAGGATCGCCTGGAACGGCACCATCATCGTGAGCAGCACGGCGCCGAACACGAGCCGAGACCCGCGGAAGCGGAACTTCGAGAAGCCGTACCCGGCCAGCGTGGCCACGACGGCCGTGATGACTGCTGTCGAGATCGCCACGATGAGGCTGTTGACGAGGCCCGTCAGCAGGTGTTGCGAGGGGCTGAAGATCGCCTCGAAGTTCTCGACACCGAAGTTCCAGAAGGTCGACCAGGTCGGCGCCGCGACGATCACGGCGTTCGGCTGGAAGGCCCTGACGATCGCGATGAACAGCGGCACACCGAAGATCAGTGCCGAGCCGATGCCTGCGATCGCGTACAGGGTGCGTTTCACACGGGTGTCGCGCGGGTGGTTGACGGAACCCTGGTGGTGCTTGGGTGGTCGTCCAGCCGAAACGGCGCCAGGCGCAGGATCCGAGACGCGACCGGAAATCGCGGAAGCCGGGTTGGTAGCAGCGGTGGTCATGACGGAACTCCCTCAGTCTCGGTCTCGAAGCGCCCAGAGCTGGAACGCCGTGACGAGTGCCACGACGACGATCAGCGCGAAGGCCTCGGCCGTTGCGGCCCCCAGCTGGAGCTGGACGAACGCGCGGTTGTAGATGTAGCCGACGATGGTCTGGGTCTGGGTGCCCGGGCCGCCCTGGGTGAGGATGTAGAACTGCGTGAAGGCGAGCAGCGAGCCCGTGACCGAGATGACGACGCTCAGCGCGATCGTGTTTTTGATCAGCGGCATGGTGATCAGTCGCTCCTTCTGCCACCACGTCGCCCCTTCGAGAGAGGCCGCCTCGTAGATCTCGTCAGGGATGCCCTGCATCGCGCTCATGACGAGCACCATCGTGAGCCCGGAGACCGCCCAGACGACGAAGACGCAGATGAGTCCGGTCGCGAGGGGACCGTTGACGAGCCAGGCCGTCGTTCCATCGGTGATGTGGAGGAGCTTGAGCAGCACGTTGACGAGACCGGATGACGGCTGCGCCTCGAGCACGAGCATGAAGCTCAGCGTGGTAAGGCCGACGACGTAGGGCAGGAAGAAGATCGTGCGGAGCAGCGTGGCCCCGCGCCGCTTCGCCCGTACCAGGACGGCGAGGAAATAGCCGAGCGCGAGGATGGGGATCGTCACGATGACCGTGTAGAGCAGCGTGTACCCGATCGACTCGACGAATGCTGGATCCTGGAAGAGGTTCAAGTAGTTCAGCAGCCCGACGAACCGGTACGAGCCGATCAGCGGCCAGTTGGTGAGCGAGATGTAGACCGCGATGACGAGCGGGGCCAGCACGAACACGACAACGAACACGAGCGCCGGTGTGACCAGTGCCAGACCGACCCGGGGTGGATGGGTGAGCGACGCCCGGGGTTTCGTGGGCGAGGGGCCGTTCGCCTCGCTTCGACTGGCTCGGGTGGCGGATTTCAGGGAAATCGATGACACAGTGCACCTCCTCGTGCAACGCGACCTAAGCCTGGGCTTGGTCGAGGATCCGGTCCCATTGGGGCTGAGCCGCCTTCATGGCATTGGCAACGCCGTCACCGAAGACGGCCTCGCGGAACATCGTGAGGAACGGACTCGACGGCTGGTTGTAGAGCAGGTTGTAGGCGATCGTCTGCGGCGCGTAACCCTTGTCGAGGTTCTTCAGCGGCAGTTCGGAGAGGGGGTACTTCTTCTCGTAGGTCGGCGTCAGGACGTCGGACCGGACGGGGAAGTACCCGCCAGCCGGGAGCGCCGACTGCGTCGCGATCGAGGTGGCGTACTTGATGAACTCCCACCCGCCCGACGCGTTGGCAGCGCCGTTCGGGATGCACATGTTGTCGCCGCCGTCGAAGAACGCCTCGCCGCCGGTCGGACCGGTGAGGAGCACCGCGTCGATCTTCTTCAGCATCGCCGGCGGAGCGGTGTAGATGGACCCCCACGAAATCGGGATGAGGCCGACGGTCCCGGCCCGGAAGTCGGCGCCCCACGCTGTTCCCGCGTCGCTGTAAGCGCTCGGCGAGACGAGCTTGTCGACCCAGAGCTGCCGGTAGAACGACAGGGTCTGCTCGAGGGCGTCGTTGCCGAGGATGTGGCCGGTCTGCTTGCCGATCGTGCCCTTCTGCATGTCGGTTCCGGTGGCCCAGATGTTCGGCTGGACGGTGAAGCCGAGGATGCCCTCGGCGTTGCCCGAGAGACTCCAGCCGTAGACCCCGCCGCCGAGCTTCTGCACCTTCTTGGCGGCGGCCAACTGGGCGTCGAACCCCTGCGAGAGGGTGGAGGGATCGACGTCCGCCTTCTGGAGAAGCTCGGTGTTGTAGTAGAGCATCGAGTTGTCGGCGAGGTACGGAACCCCGAAGATCTTGCCGTCCTGCCGCACCAGGTTGAGGTGACCGGGCGAGAGCTCGTTGTAGTACGACAGCTCCTTCACCGCGGTCGTCAGGTCGGCGAAGACGTCTCGGTAGGCGAAGAGCACGGAGTTGATGTCGTCCATGTCGACGACGTCCGGCGGCTGGCCACCACGGATCGAGGTCGCGAGCTTCGTGACGTACTGGGCGTCCGGAATCGGCGTCAGCGCGACCTTGAGGTCGCTGTGCGATTTGTTGAACGACGACACCAGGGAGACGAGACCGGTCTGGGTGGCCGCACGGCACCAGACGTTGATCGTGCCGGTTGCCTTGCCTGTGAACGATTTACTGGCGGAGTTGATCTCGGGCAGAGTGCCCGCACAGCCGACGAGGCCGAGCGAAGCAGCACCGAGAAGAGACCCGGCCAGGAAGGTACGCCTGTCCATGGCCATGACTCACTCCGTCGGCAACCAGACCCGCATGGGCCCGATCTCCCGATTGGCCCAGGCGAAGTACGGGATCGCCGTGAGCGCGAGGGGCGCAGGATCCTTACTGTCACCGTGCGGATTCGCGCCGGGGTAGCCGACACCTCCTGCCCCTGCCCCCACTCGTCGGTAGGGCCAGGCCGTCTGGGCGTGTCTCGCCGTCACGCCCGGAAGCTCGAGAGTGACGATGCCGTCGAGCAGGTCCGGCCGGGCTGTCGTCTCGATGGCTGCGGCCGGGTCGATTACGATGTCGTCGACGGCCACCCCGGGGACGTCGCTGTGCTCGACCGCATAGACGAGCGGACCTCGCTCGAGGGCGACGGCGCCGCGGGAGGCATCGATGCGGGAGTCGGCGGCGTAGACCCGTACCGTGGTGTCGAGCTCGAGGCGAATCACGTCGCCCACCTGGAACTCGCGGGTGATCTCGGCGTACGTGCCGGCTATCGCCTCGACGGGCTCGCCGTTCACGGTGAGCGTTGTGTCGTCTGACCACGAGGGAATGCGGACCTGCAGGGTCCAGGATCCGAGGCTCTCCGTGACCTCGATGCCGACCGCACCGCTCCAGGGGTAATCGGTCGTGACCGTCACCGCGCCGCTATCGAAAGCGAAGTCGCCGCTCGCGAACTGGTGCAGTTGGACGCCACCGCCGACCGTCGTGGCGAGGTAGGCGTCGAGGCTGGCGAAGGTGCGCATGATGTTGGGCGGGCAACAGGCGCAGTCGAACCAACCGCGGCGGCCGTGTGCCGGCGACCGGTTCTCGTCGGCATGCGCGTGATCGCGGAGCTGGAGCGGGTTGACGTAGAAGTACTCCGTGCCGGCGAGAGAAACTCCGGGGAGGAAGGCGTTGTAGAGGAAGCGCTCGATCGCGTCGGCGTACACGGGCTTGCCGGTGGCGAGCAGAAGGCGCCAGGCCCACTGGACGCCGCCGATAGCGGCACATGACTCGGCGTAGCCGCGGTCTGACGGGAGCTCGTAGGGATCACCGAACGCCTCCCAATCCCAGCGGGCGCCAAGGCCGCCGGTGATGAACGCCTTCGAGGACATCATGCTGGCGAATTGCGTTTCCAGGGCCGCAAGCAGCTCGTCGTCGCCGAGTTCGAGCGCCACGTCGGTGGCACCGGCGCCGAGGTAGACGGCTCGGACCGCATGGCCCTCGACCGTGGTCGCCTCGCGAACCGGAACCCGGTCAGAGAAGTAGGTCGCCTCTTTCCCAAGCGCCGCGGTGTACCCGCGACCGCGGGCGTTCACGAAGTGGGCGGCGAGGTCGAGGTACCGGCGCTCCCCGGTGGCGCGGAAAAGCTCGACGAGGCCCATCTCGACGACGGGGTGACCGTCGATGTCCTGGCGCTTGCCGGGGCCGAACGTCACGTCGAGGTGGTCGGCCAGCTTGACCGCGACCTCGAGAAGCCCGGTGTCGCCGGTGGCACGAACCTGGGCGACCGCCGCCTGAAACAAATGGCCGGCGCAGTACATCTCGTGACTCCACGAGAGGTCGGTGTAGCGCCCAGCGACGCCCCCGCCGATCTGCTGAACCGAGTCGAGGTAGCCGTCGTCGGCCTGCGCCGAGGCCACGAGCGCTGTGACCTCGCGCTGCCGCTCCAGGAGGTCGTCGGCAGGAACGCGGCCGTATTCGAAGGCGAGCGCTTCAAGCCACTTGTAGACGTCGGAGTCCATGAAGATGGGCCCGCGAGCCTCTCCGGTCTTGTCGCCCGCGGCGATCCGGAGGTTGTCGAAGTTGCCGGCCGTCTCGAGGAGGTCGTACGCCTCCCGGATGGCGGCGGCGCCGTTGCGCTCCTGGCGGACCGACCAGAAGCCGCCCGTGATATGGGCGGCACCCCCCTCGAGCGGACGGAAGACGGTGTGCGCGGTGTCGGAGGGCAGTGCGGGCTGAGCCCTCTGCGGAGCACCCAAAGTGTTCACGGACGACGGCGACGTTGCGGTCATGTTCGCTCCTGTGCGAGTAGCCAAACGAGTTTCGGAAAACACGGAATACGTTTTCTTTGATCGAGGCTAGGGGCCGAGAGCGAAACGCGCAAGGGCGATTTCCTGTGGATGCCGGATCCTGCGTAGTATTCAGGAAAATCGGAAAGGAGCTTGCCGTGAGTACAGATCAGACGAGCTCCGCCGCCGTCAGGATCACAGACGTCGCGGCCTTGGCCGGCGTGTCGATCGGCACAGCGTCGAAAGCGCTGAACGACACCGGACAACTGCGCGATGAAACGCGCCTCCGCGTGCGGGAGGCGGCCCGAAAGCTGGGCTTCGTGATGGACGCGCGCGGTCGTGCGCTGTCGTCAGGCCGCAGCTTCACGGTCGGAATGATCACCACCGACTCCTTCGGGCGATTCAGCATCCCGGTCATGCTCGGCGCCGAAGACGTCCTGAGTGCCGGACAAATGGCCGTGCTGATGTGCGACACCCGCGACGACCCGATGCGCGAGCAGCACTACCTCCGGTCGCTCAGTGCCCGACGGGTCGACGGGATCATCGTCACCGGTCGCTCGTCCGATCCTCGGCCCCCGATCGATGTCGATATCCCGGTCGTCTATGCCTTCAGCCCGTCCACCGACGCGCGGGACACGTCGATCTGCCTCGACGACGCTCGCGGTGCCGAGATCCTCGCAGAGCATCTCCTCTCGCTCGGGCGTCAGCGCATCGCCTACGTCTCCGGCCCCGAGCGTCACGCGGCCGCGACTCTCCGAGCGGGCGCGGCGGCCGCCCGCCTGGGCGACGCCCTCGTTGCCCCGCCACTCTTCGGCGAGTGGTCGGAACGCTGGGGGCGCCAGGCCGTCGACCTCCTTCTCCGAACCCACCCCGACCTCGACGCGATCTCCTGCGGAAGCGACCAGGTCGCACGTGGCGTCTGTGACCGCCTCCGGGAACTCGGCAAGAGCGTCCCGCGCGACGTGGCCGTCACCGGCTTCGACGGCTGGAACGTCATGGCGCTCGCGAGCCGCCCCCCGCTGACCACCGTCGACCTCCGCCTCGAAGACCTCGGCCGCCTGGCAGGGCGAGCGCTGCTCGACCTGATCGCTGGTGGCGCCCCTTCCTCGGTCGTCATCGAACCGACGCTGGTCATCCGCGAGTCGACCATCGGCGAGTAACCCGGGGAAGGCGTCGCCGATGTTGCAGTGACTTCGCGCATTTGCCCGACGCCATTGGAACATTGGCGAAACAACGCGCGGTGGGCCATCGCCGCTGCCGGCGGGGCGGGGCGGGGCGAGCGCGCGCGTCCAGGGTCCACCGGAGCGGCGAAGGCTGATGCGGAGCCGATCGTCTCGTCCGCGTAAGCCATCGCGAGACCGTACTCGCTGGCCAGCACCCCGTAGTCGGATCCAGCGTGGTCACCGGGGTGCAGCCCTGCTCCCCGAGCATGTCGGGGATGCCGCGGATGGTGTTGCGCTGCGGATCGATCTTTCCGTCGCTCACGAACACACCGCCGACCCGCAATTCGGAGCGCGCGATGAGACGCCGGATCCGCTCGACGAGCTCGGCGTGATCTCGGGACACGGGGCCTTGCAGCAACTTCGGGGGTGAGGCAACGGTAGGTCGGTCCGTCACACACCGAGTGCTGTCACCGTGGCGGCCGGTGGAGGGTCGTTGTCGCCTCGGGTGACCTCGGCGCTGGTCGTTGCGCCGTCAGGAGATTTGCCGCAGTCCGGGAGCACTGACGCGGAGTTCAGCACCGCGCCCGGGCAAAGTGCCTGACTTCGCAACCGCGAGCGCGCGAGCTACCGCAGCCCGGCCGCCTCCCGCACCGCGCGGCAGCGGCAGCGCGGGAGCGGCAGCGCGGCAGCGCGGCAGGCAACCGGAGGCGGCTCGCCCGACCGGCGTCGGTAGGTCAGGAGATCTGCCGGCACGCGGCTCTGGCGCGGCGGCCGCAGGTCTCCGTCCGCGCAAATCTCCTGAACGCGCAGCGCGGGGCGCCGCGCACCCGGCAGCACACGGCGGACAGCCACTCCCCGCGCGCTGCCTCGCGTAGCGATGGGGCGGAGCTACCCGCCGATCGAGTCGAGCTCGGCGACGGCGTCCTCCGGGAGTTCGAGACCCGCGCCCGCGATGTTCTCGCGCAGGTGCGACACCGACGACGTTCCGGGGATCAGGAGGATGTTCTGCGAGCGCTGCAGCAGCCACGCCAGGGCTACCGCCATCGGCGTCGCCGAGAGTCGCGCGGCCACGGCGCCAAGGGTGTCCGACTGAAGGGGGCTGAAGCCACCCAGGGGGAAGTAGGGGACGTAGGCGATGCCCTGCTCGGCGAGGGAGTCGATGAGCGCGTCGTCCTGGCGGTTGGCGATGTTGTAGAAGTTCTGCACGGCGACGATCGGAGCGATCGTCTGAGCCTCGGCCACCTGCTCGGCCGAGACGGTACTGACGCCGAGATGCTTGATCAGTCCCTGCTGCTGCAGCTCGGCGAGCACGGTGAACGGCTCGGCAATGAACCCGGCCTCGGGGCTGTCGAAGCCGCCGACGCGGAGGTTAACCACGTCGAGGCTGTCGACGCCGAGGCGCTCGAGGTTGCCGTCGACATGACGCTTGAGCGAGTCGGAGTCGAGGTGCTGGTTCCAGTTGCCCTCGTCGTCGCGGTCCGACCCGACCTTGGTCACGATCCTGAGCGACGCGGGGTAGGGATGCAGCGCCTCCTTGATGAGCTCGTTGGTGACGAACGGTCCGTAGAAGTCGGCCGTGTCGATGTGGGTGATGCCGAGCGCGACTGCTTCGCGCAGCACGGCGAGCGCGCCGTCTCGGTCGGCGGGGGGCCCGAAGACGTGCGGGCCGGCGAGCTGCATGGCGCCGTACCCGACGCGGGTGAGAACGAGGTCGTCGGCGAGGGTGAGTGTGCCGCCGGGAAGAGGTGAAGTGGTCATGGCTTCCACTGTGCGCCGGTCCGCCCGAGGGGGCGAGAGCCCCACCGTTCCTAGGAGTGCCAGGACCAGGGAGCGACAGGGACAGTCAGCGAGGCCTAGGCGACGTTAGCGTGGTGGCATGGACCACGACAACTCGCTCGGCGAGTACCTCCGCGCACGGCGCGAGCTGGTGCGCCCCGAAGACGTCGGGATCCGAGCCGGAAATCTTCGGCGAGTGGCCGGGCTCCGTCGCGAAGAGGTCGCCATGCTCGCGGGGATCAGCTCCGACTACTATCTGCGCCTCGAGCAGGGTCGCGACAGCAATCCCTCGATGCAGGTGCTCGAGGCCTTGGCGCAGGTGCTGCGGCTCGATGCGGCGGGGACCGCGTATCTCATCACCCTCGGGCAGCCGCGAGCCCGGTCAGCCAAGCGGCCACGCCGGGAGGTGGTGCCCACAGGGATCCGGCAGCTCCTCGATTCGATCGGCCTGCCCGCGTTCGTCGAGGGACGCTATCTCGACGTTCTCGCGAGCAACCCGCTCGCCCGAGCACTCGCCCCCACCCTGGTCGAGGGCAACAACCGTCTGCGCGACTTCTTCCTGGACCCAAGCGAGCAGGATCTCTTCATCGACTGGGATTCCGCGGTCACCGGGCTCGTGGCCGGGTTCCGCGACGCGGTCGGCACCGACACAGGCGACCCGCGATTCGTCCAGCTCGTCGGTGAGCTCTCGCTCGCGAGCGACGTGTTCCGCAGGGCCTGGGCGCGGCAGGATGTCCGAGTCCGGCAGGGTGGAGAAGTCAGGATGCGCCACCCGCAGGTCGGCGACCTCGCGCTGCGTCGCGAGAAGCTCGAAATCACCGGTACCGATGGCCTGATGCTCGTCATGTACCACGCCGAGCCTCACTCGGAGTCGGCCGGCCTCCTGGCCCTCCTCGGCTCGCTCGCCGCCCCCGAAGCGGTTCCGGACGACGTGTCGGACGACGTGTCAGAACCCGCGACCGGCGCACCCTCAGTCACCGCGACGGATGAAATCGGCGACCATCTCGCCGATGAGCACCGCGGTGGCGGCAGGCCCGCGTGACGGCGTGTTGGGGAGGATCGACGTGTCGGCCACCCGAAGCCCGGTCACCCCGCGCACCCGGCCGTACTGATCGACGACCGCACCGAGGTCGTCGGGCGCCCCGAACGACGCGCTGCCGCAGAGGTGGATCGCCGTTCCGAGGTGTGTCATCATCCACGCGTCGAGGGCCTCGTCGTCGTCCAGGATCTCGTCCGTCAGCTCCGTGAGCCGCCCAAACAGAGCGGAATAGGCGGGAGATCGCAGGATCGTGACGGTCAAGCGGACGGCCTCGCGCATCCTGGCCCGGTCACTCTCGGTCTCGAGATAGTGGTAGTCGATACGCGGCTGCGCCTCCGGGTCGCCCGACTCCAACGTGATCTGCCCGCGCGACGTCTCCTGCTGCACCGCCACGATGAACGTGAGGTCGTCCCGGTGCACGACCTGCTGGAAGAACCGCCGAAGCGACACCCCCCGCATGGCGCGGAGAGAGGCCCACGGGTGGCGGAGCGCCGCACCGAAGCCGCCGACCGTGCTCTGCATCGCGCCGGTGAGCAGGTATCCCGTCGGTTTGAGGAGGGGCAGGATCTCGAGGTCACCCTCGATCTCGGATCCCTGTGACGTGAAGTTCAGGCAGTCGGCCATCGACTGGGTCGTCCGGCGATCGATGAGGTCGCGTTTCGGCTCCCACCCGACGTTGATCTCGGGATGGTCGCTGAAGTCTTTGCCGACGCCGGGCACATCGGCCACGACGGCGATTCCGTGCGCTTCGAGCTCGGCGCGAGGGCCGACGCCGGAGACGAGCAGGAGGTGCGGCGATTTCACGCCGCCAGCCGAGAGCACCACCTCGCCCGCGTCGATGGTGGCCCGAACGCCGCGATGCGACACCTCGACTCCCACGGCATGCGTGCCGTCGAACACGACCCGGCGAACCATCGTGTCGCCCTGCACGGTGAGATTCGGGCGATCGCGGACGGGGTTGATGTAGGTGATGCCCGTGTTGAGCCGGACCCCGTCGACGGAGTTCATCGGCACGGGACCGTGCCCGGGGGCACCCTGGGCGTTCTTGTCCGGCTCGGACGGGAAGCCGAGTTCGGCGGTGGCTCGCGCGAAGGCCACGGTCGCCGGATGATCCTGCGCCGGGCGCGAGATGATCATCGGCCCGGACGAGCCATGCTCGGGTGAGCCGCCGAACTGCTGGTCGGCCTCGAGCCGGCGATAGAAGGGCAGAACGCTCTCCCAGGACCAGGCGTCGTTGCCCGATGCCGACCAGCGGTCGAAGTCCGAACGCCTGGCTCGGATGAAGTAGGCACCGTTGATCGCCGACGAGCCGCCCAGGATCCGGCCCCGCGCGACGACGTACGGCAGCTTCGGGGTGAGGTGGCCGAGGAACGACCAGTTGTCGGGGTGCCCCGGCATGGCGCCCTGCACGGTGCCCGAATTGAGCAGCTCCTTCGGGAACTCATCGGTGGTGGAAGGCACCGGCCCGGCCTCGAGAAGCAACACGGATCGATCGGGATCTTCCGAAAGCCTCGCCGCCAGAGGTGCTCCCGCCGCTCCCGCGCCCACGACGACGATGTCGTATCTCACTCGGCGAAGCCTCGTTCCACGAGGTGCAGCGACTCGTCGAGCAGATCGAGCAGGCTCGCGTCGTCCGTCTTCAGCCACTGCTCGTAGGCCGCGAGCGAGGCCGCGAGCATGGCCCAGCCGGTTGTCTGAGGCACGAGCGCCGCAGGATCCAGGTCGAGCCGGTGGGCCACGAAATCGGCGATCGCCTGCCGCCAGGCCGCGTATCGCAGGGCGGAGTGAGCGACGAGCGACGGGACGTTGAGCAGCAGGTCCATTCGCTGGCGGTGGAAGGGAACCTCGTCCGTGGGGAAGCGATTGAACTCGAGGACGGCCGTGCGCAGTGCTCGCTGCAGCGGTACGTCGTCGTCGAGTCCGAAGAGGTACGCCCGCATCTGACTGATCATGCCGTCGAAGTCGCCCCAGGGCAGATCGTTCTTCGACGCGAAGTACCGAAAGAAGGTGCGTCTGCCAATGCCGGCCGCCGCAGCAATGTCGTCCACGGTGGTGGCATCGAAGCCGTGTTGGATGAACAACTGGAGACCGACGTGGCTGAGCTCTGCGATCGAAGTCGCCGGCTGTCGCCCGATCCGGGGGGCGACCTCCGGCAAGCTCTCATCAACTGCCACAGTTTTTACTCTTCCCATCGGCACTGGGTGCCATTAGTGTAGGTCGCATCGCGGAAAGACTCCACGGAACGCCAATGATTGTCGTGAGGAGCATGACATGGACAGCATTTCATCGCAGGTCGCAACCGACACCCAGGTCGACCCGAGTGCCGCAGATGAACACGAGAGCGCGAGTTTGATCGACGACGAGAGTCTGGTCGAGGAGATCTCGATCGACGGCATGTGCGGCGTGTACTGAGCCGCCGGTCGTAAGTCATGGATCTCGACCGGGCCTGGGATCTCCATCCGCAGGTCTCCGTTCGTCCAGAACCGTTCGGTGCGCTCCTCTATCACTTCGGGACGCGCAAACTCTCCTTCCTGAAAGACCGCACGCTTCTCGCGGTCGTTCAGTCGCTCGCCGATTCGCCGACTGCCCGTGCCGCGTGCACGGCGGCGGGGGTCGCCGAATCCGATCTGGCGAAGTACTCCGGTGCCCTCGGCACTCTCGAGCGCTCGTCCATGGTCGTCGAAAGGACACAATGACCATCGTTCTCCCCTCCACCTCCTTCGAGAAGCCGGTGGCCGCGCCCCCGCCCCAGCCGCAGCGTCTGGTCGACCTGTTCGAGTTCGGACTCGACGCACCGATCTGTCTGACCTGGGAATTGACGTACGCCTGCAACCTGTCCTGCGTGCACTGCCTGTCGAGCTCCGGGCGGCGGGATCCTCGCGAACTGACGACCGCTGAGGCCAAGTCCGTGATCGACGAGTTCCAGAAGATGCAGGTGTTCTACGTCAACATCGGCGGCGGGGAGCCGACGGTGCGGCCCGACTTCTGGGAGCTCATCGACTACGCCACCTCGCATGACGTCGGAGTCAAGTTCTCGACGAACGGCGTCAAGATCACGCCCGAAGTGGCCGCCCGCATCGCGACCAACGACTACCTCGACATCCAGATCTCGATGGACGGCGCGACGGCCGAGGTGAACGACTACGTGCGCGGCCCCGGATCCTACGACACGGCCATCACGGCGATGAAGAACCTCTCCGAGGCGGGCTTCACCAACTTCAAGCTCTCGGTCGTCTGCACAAGCCAGAACATTTCACAGCTCGACCAGTTCAAGGAGATCGCCGACACCTACGGCGCTCAGCTTCGGCTCACTCGCCTTCGACCCTCCGGTCGCGGCGCCGACGTATGGGACGAACTGCACCCCACCAAGGACCAGCAGCGCGAGCTCTACGACTGGCTCGTGGCGCACGGTGACAACGTCCTGACAGGCGACTCCTTCTTCCACCTCTCCGCGTACGGCGAGGCCCTCCCGGGCCTCAACATGTGCGGCGCGGGCCGGGTCGTCTGCCTGATCGACCCCGTGGGCGACGTGTACGCCTGCCCGTTCATG
This sequence comes from Frondihabitans sp., assembly GCA_025464735.1. The sequence goes on from JAODMX010000267.1 coordinate 20,652, forward strand.
ATCCACGACGATTTCAAGGCCGGGAACATCCGGAGCGAGGGTGGCTTCGAGGAGATCTGGAAGCACTCCGAGCTCTTCCTCCGCCTCCGTCAGCCGCAGTCGGGCGGCGCCTGCTCCTCGTGCCAGTTCTTCAGCACCTGCAAGGGCGGTTGCATGGCGGCGAAGTTCTTCACCGGTCTGCCTCTCGACGGTCCGGATCCGGAATGCGTCCAGGGCTACGGCGAGACCGCCCTCTTGAAGATCAAGGACGAGAAGAACGCCCTGCCGAAGTCGGGAGTCGACCACTCGCACCGAACGACGAAACAGTCGAAGTCGGGCAAGGTCTACATCCAGCTCGGTCTCAAACCGGATCGTGACGCTCCGCCGGTCAGCGCCTGCGCCGAGGATCCCCTGGCAGATTTCCGCAAACCCTAGTAACACCCCACAACCATCGACGAGGACGGCACCCACGGGTGCTGCCTTTGCCGACCCGAAAAGAGAGAAGG
>JAODMX010000044.1 GCA_025464735.1 Frondihabitans sp.
TAGGTAAAGAAGTCTCCTTTCTCAAGCAATTTGTAACAAAGTAGGAAATGAAACATGGTTAGAGATCGCAAGGATGTCAATTCCCGCTCTCACGAGTCCACGGCTCGCAAGGATCGTATAGGTCAAGTCATCTTCTTTGCTGTACTACTCGTCCTTCAGGTGATCATTTCTTTTTTCGCGTATTTTGTAGTTACCTTCCTAGGAATGACGGGGGACAGCTGTGCGGGCCGGCAAGGTTCAGATGCGTGCAACTACGGTGTGCTGGATGCGATTCCCTTGATCATGTTCTACGGAAGCGTCGTGGCCGTAGCAGTTTCCGTCGTCTGGGGTGTGGCGCGAGAACGTCATCGCAATGGAATCTGGTGGATTCCTTTAATCCCCACGGGGGCCGTGGTTGCACTAGCGTTCGGATGCGCCATCGCTGGTCAGACTGCGATTCCGTGAAAATCATCCGCTGTTTGCGCGCCCACCGAGTGGATCAGGTGGCCAATCTCGAGCCCTGAGCCTGCCGCTACCCCTACATACCTGACCCGACCACCTCGGGTTCCTGCCGGAAGCGCCGAAGCGAGGGCGTCAGGATCCCGATCAGCACCGTTCCCACTCCCGCCGCGAGCCCGCCGACGACCATGCTGGTGCTGCCCGAGGTGGCCGCCGCGACCAGGCCCGCGCGAATGTTGCCGATCTGCGGGCCACCGGCACCCACGACGTAGTCGAGCGCGTTGACGCGACCGCGGAACTCGTCGGGCGTGCCGCGCTGCACGATCGTTCCCCGCGCAATGACGCTCACGGCGTCCGATGCGCCAGCGATGGCCAAGCACGGGATCGCGATCCAGAGCACGTTGATCGCACCGAAGGCAGCGAGCCCCAAGGCCCAGCCGAGGCCGGCGACGAGCATCACCCAGCCGGGCTTGCGGGCGTGGCTGACCCGACCCGAGAGAGCGCCGGCAACCACCCCACCCACCGCGAGCGCCGGCAGGAACAGCCCGAGCGTGACCGGCGAGCCGCCGAACTTCTCCGAGTTGATCACGGGAAAGAGCGCGACGGGCATGGCCAGGACCGTGGCACTGAGGTCAGCGAGGAATGCTGCTGCCAGAACAGGTCGCTCGATCACGAGCCGGACCCCGGCCAGCAGGCTGTGCGCACCCCGCGTGGCGGCGGCGGCCGCGGCCGGGGCCGGCATCGACGGGAGACCGAACACGCCGTAGATCGCGGCGACGAAGGTGAGCGTGTCGAAGAGGAAGCAGCCGTCGACACCCCACGCGGCAATGGCGAGGCCGGCGACGAGGGGGCTTGCGAGCAGCGCCGCCTGGGCCTCGAGGTTGGTCAGGGCGAGGCCTGGGCCGAGCTGGTCGGGCGCCAGGATCCGGGGCAGGAAGGCTTTCGACGCGGGCGCCGCCACCGAGCTGAGCGCGCTCTGGAGAGCGATCAGAAGGTAGACGGGAACCAGGGTGTGTGTCCCGTGGATCACCGCCACCGCCAGGCCTGCCGACACCACGAGCTGGCCGACCCGGGCCACGAGCACGAGCCGGCGGCGGTCCATGCCATCGGCCAGGTGACCTCCGACGAGGGCGAAGACGAGGAGGGGCACGAACTGGGCGAGGCCGATCAGGCCGACGAGCGCGGAGTCGTGGGTGCGCGACCACACGTAGTAGAGCAGGGCGAACGAGGCGATCTGCGAGCCGAACGCGGAGAAGAGCGCGCCGATCCAGAATCTCCGGAACACCGGGTTCGCTCGGAGCGGCCGGAGATCGAGGAACACCCCGCGCCCACGCGAGCTGGTCGTGCTGTTGGAAGGCATTCGAGAACAATAACAGCACTTACATAATTGACGACAGTGCTTACGAACTGTCGGCGGACAGCTCGAGCTGATCTCGGATCCGGTCCGCGAACGTCCGCCTCTCGAGTGCCGCTTTCAGGTCCGTCACCAGCGTCGAGAGGGGATACGGCGTCTCAGCTTCGAGGGCCGCGATCGCGGCCTCCGTCGCGTTCCATTCCGCCCGCAGGAGGGGCACGGCCGATCGTCCCCTGTCGGTCAGCTCGACCATCCGACTTCGCGCGTCCTCCCCCGGGGTCGAGCGGATGAGTCCCTCGTTCCGCATCGCGGCCACGGTCTGGCTCATCGCCGAGTGTGTGACGTCGACCTCGCGCGCCAGCTCCCGAATGCTCAGCGGCCCCTTGTCGAGAAACAGCAGGGTCATGCTGAAGCGCGGCCGAACCCCGACGATTCCGAGGTCGTCGTAGATCTCCGAAATCCCGGCATCCATCACAGCGTAGATTTCGCGCATGCCGCGCCACGCGCTCGGCAGAGCGTCACGCTGCGGAGTGCCGCTCGGCTCGTCGACACTGCGGGCATCGGGCATCCCGCCACCATAAAGCATGACCCGCTGGCGCGCGCGGGCGGCTCAACCGAGCGGCCGCGACGAGACGATCCGCAGCCCCTGGTCGACGTGCACCAGCTCACCCGGCTCGAACGCCCGCCAGCCGGGGTCGTCGTCGAGCCGCTCACTCGCCACCACGACAGCAGGGCGCTCGCTCAACTCGGGCGCGCGGGCGGCCAGGTGCGATCCGGAGGCATCGAGCCCCCCGGATCCTGGGCCTCCTGCCCGTGCACCCCCGGCCCCACGATCAAGAACAAACAGCGTGTCGGCCTCGGGGTAGCGGAACGCCCAGAGGTCGGTCGGCGTGATCAAGACGAAGTTCACCGAGACGACCTCGAGGTTCGCAACGATCCAAGCGAGGGCCGCCTGAATCCCAGCGCCAAGGTCGCCGGAGGCCTTTCGAGTCTCGGCGGTGATCAGGGCGAAGACGCGCTCGCTGTCGGTATCGCCCTGGACAAGGCTCGACCCGTCTCGCTCCGCAAGATGCGACTCGAGGAGACCGAGGTCGCCCACCACACCGTTGTGAGCGAAGAGCCTGCCGTCGAGCAGGAACGGGTGAGTATTCGCGGCGAGCATGCCCCCGTTGGTCGCGTGTCGGACGTGGGCGACGAACGTCGTACCGCGCAGGGTGTGGGCGGTGGCTGCGAACTCGGGATCCTGCCAAGCCGCCAAGGGCGCCTTCTCGACATCCGGGCTGCCGTCGGGCCCAAAGGTGCCGATACCGAAACCGTCACGATTCGCGTGGCTCTGCGCCTCCAAGCTGTCGGGCGCATCGACCAACCAGAACTCGGCCGTGGTGGGGCGGGCGCCCGTGTGCATCCCGAACAGTCGACACATGCGTTCTCCTCGCGTCGCGCCCAGTCTGCTCCAGCAGTTCGGCGAGCGCTCAACTCCTCCGCGCCACCGCCGACGTCAGCTCCTGCAGGAGGCGCGGGACAGAGGCCAGCGCCCTCCGGTCGGCCGGGGGGAGGTCGCTGAGGGCGGCGGCGATGACCGTCGCGCGCGCGCTGCGGCCTCGTTCTAGCGCGGCCTTCCCCTCACGGGTCACGGAGACGCGCCACACTCGACCATCTGTGGCATCGCGCTCGCGCACCACGAAACCGCGCTCCTCGAGGTCGGCAACGGTGGCGCTCATGCTCTGATGCTTGACCAGGCGGGAGCGCGCGAGCTCGGCGACCGTCTGGGGTTCGCCGTCGAGGGAACGGAGAGCGTCGAGGGCGCTGGTCGAGAGGTCGTCCGCGATGGTCCGCACCACCCGGACGAACTCACCGAGCGACGCTCGGAGCTCTTCGGCGAGCACGATTCCGCTGTCGTCGTTCACGTCGTCGCCTCCCATTGCTCATCTGCCGTTGCTCAGCAGGCCGTCTCCGTCGAACTGTGCGACCTCATCAAACTGTACAGTTAGACTGTAGACATTGTCCACGGAAGGAAGCTCGATGCAGCTCACCAAATACGCCCACGCGACCGTCACCCTCGAAAACGACAGCAAGACCCTCCTCCTCGACCCGGGAGTGTTCGCCGGCAACGCGGCAGATCTCCTCGCGACGGCCGACGCCGTGCTCATCACGCACGACCACGCTGACCACTTCGACAAAGAGCCGATCGTGAGAGCCCTCGACGCTCGCCCTGAGCTCGTCGTCTACGGCCCCGAGACGATCGTCGAAGCGCTCGACCGCGGTGACCAGGTCGTTGCCGTCCACGCCGGCGATCAACTCATCGTCGCCGGCTTCGACGTCGCCGCCTTCGGCGAGAAGCACGCCACCATCCACGCCGACATTCCCGTCACCGACAACGTCGGCTACCTCGTCAACGGCAAGGTCTTCCACCCCGGTGACGCCTACCTCGTCCCGGGCGTCGAAGTCGAGACGCTGCTCGTTCCGACGAGCGGCCCCTGGGCGAAACTGAGCGAGGCCGTGGACTACGTGCGCGAGGTGAAACCCGCCCGTCTCGTCCAGATCCACGAGGCGCTGCTGAGCGAGATCGGCCAGCAGTCGACCGCGACCATGCTCGGCGAGCAGGGCCTGACCGGCATCCCGATGACCCTTCTGGCCGAGGGCGAGAGTCTGGCCGTCTGATCCGTCTTCCGCGCGGCGAGGCAGGGCCCGCCTCCCGCGCGGAAGACGGCCCGATCGACGGATAAGGTATCCAGAGACGAGAGGATCATCACCCATGAGCACGACGACCACCACACGAACCCAGACCGGCCCGGTGACGCAGCCCGCTCAAGGTGCTGTCGTCGTCGTCGGCGTCTTCCTCATCGTGATCGGCATCATCGGGTTCATCCCCGGCATCACCACCGGAGTCGACAAGATCACGTTCGGTGGGCCGTTCTCCGGGGCCTTGGTCTTCAACATCTTCCAGACCTCCGTGCTGCAGAACGCCGTGCACATCCTCCTCGGCCTCGCCGCATTCGGGGCCGCCCGCAAGCGCGCTTCGTCGACCCTGTACCTCCTCGGCATGAGCACTCTGTTCTTCGGCTTCTGGCTCTACGGCCTGCTGTTCAACGGCTCGTTCGCCGGCAACATCTTCCCGTTCAACTACCCCGACTATGCCTTTAACGTCAGCATGGGTTTCGCTCTGATGATCCTCGCTGCCGCAACCAGCAGCCTCGCCCTCAAGGGCACCAAATACGACGACGACGACAGTTACGGCCTCTTCAGCTGACGACCACCCGACAGGAGACCGCATGAGCACCAGCCCCCACGACCTCCCCCACATCGTCATCGTCGGCGGTGGATTCGCCGGAGTGGCGACCCTCAAGGCCTTGAAGGACGCCCCGGTCCGGGTCACCCTGATCGACCGCCACGTCTACAACATGTTCCAGCCGCTTCTCTACCAGGTGGCGACGGGCGGTCTCAACGCCGGAGACGTCACCTACTTCCTGCGCAGCCTCCGCAGCCGCCAGCCGAACGCCAACTTCCAGCACGGTCTGCTGAGAAAGATCGACTCGACCTCGCGTGTCATCACGCTGGCCGACGGCGAAGAGATCGGCTACGACGCTCTCATCCTTGCCACCGGCGTCAACACGAACTACTTCGGCACTCCGGGCGCGAAGGAGTACGCGAAGTCGATGTATTCGCGGTCTCAGGCGCTCCGGATCCGCGACGAACTCTTCACCCAGCTCGAGAAGGCGGCCGTCCGCGAAGACACCACCGAGGTGCGAGTCGTCATCGTCGGCGGTGGCTCGACCGGCGTCGAGATGGCCGGCGCTCTCGCCGAGCTCCGCGACCAGGCCCTGATCTCCGCCTACCCCGAGATCGACCGGAAGAGCATCACGATCACCCTCGTCCACCGCAGCGGTGAACTGCTCAAACCGTTCGCACCGCGGCTCCGGCGCTACGCCGAGGCATCGCTCCGCAAGCGTCACGTCGAGCTGCGCCTCAACACCGGCGTCGAAGAGGTCCTGAAGAACGGCGTCAAAGTCGCGGGCGGGGCGATCATCCCGGCCGAGGTCGTGATCTGGGCCACCGGCGTGACCGCGCACAGCGAGGTCGCCGAATGGGGTCTCGAGCAGGGCCAGGGCGGCCGGATCCTGGTCGGAGGAGATCTCCGCGTCAAGGGCCACGACCGCATCTTCGCAATCGGCGACATCGCGCTCACACCGAATCCCCTCGACCAGCTCGCCCAGCCGGCGCTGCAGGGCGGGGTGCACACGGCCGAGCAGGTCCTGCGCGTGCTCGAGGGCAAGCCGACCCGCGCCTTCCGCTACCGCGACCGGGGCACGATGGCGACGATCGGGCGGCACGCCGCGGTCGCCCAGCTGCGCGGGGGCATCACGCTCACCGGTGTGCCCGCCTGGTACACCTGGATCCTGATCCACATCTACAGCCTCCTTGGCAACAGCAACCGGATCACGACCATGGCGCACTTCATCTCGCGGTACGCCTGGTTCGCGTACCGCCGCGCGGTTCCCATCGTGGGCGACGTGCGCCCGGTGAAGTAGCACGGCGTCCGCGTCGAGGACGTCCCCACGCCCTGGGAGTCGCGCGCCTGACCCCGGTCGCGCGGCGGGTCTCGGCGGGTCACGTCGCGATTGAGGCAATAACGTCGCGCATTTCCGCGACGCTACCGTCACATCGGCGAAGGCACTCCGGGCGGGCGCGCTAGGGGCGGGCGGCGGGGGTCGTCCAGGTCGCAGAGGCGATCTCGTCGTTGACCCGGCGCGGGCCGGCGCTCGTCTCCAGGAACAGGCCCGCAGGATCCTGCGCCACCAGGATGTGGGCGCCGGGCACGATGCCGAGACCCGCGGCCTCGGCGAGCGTTCCGGGGTCGGCATCGGAGACACGTCGCACGAGATGTCGTCCCGCGCCGGCGCCGGCGAGCCGAACGGCACCCGTCGGGGCGGGTGCGCGACCTGACGCATCGGGAATCGGATCGCCGTGCGGGTCGGTGGCCGGGTGACCGAGCAGCGCGTCGATCCGGTCGATGAGGCGCTCCGTCGCGGCGTGTTCGAGGCGCTCCGCCTCGTCGTGCACTTCGTCCCAGCCGTAGTTGAGGGCGGTGACCAGGAACGTCTCGAGGAGGCGGTGCCGACGCACCATGGCGACGGCGAATCGGGTGCCGGTCGCGGTGAGGACGACCGGGCGGTACGGCTCGTAGGCGACGAGGCCCTGGGCCGCCAGGCGCTTCATCGTGTCGGTCACGTTGGCCGCCGTCGTGCCGAACCGGCTCGCGAGCGCCTTCGTGGTGATCGGCGGGTCGCCCCACTCCGTGGCCGCCCAGATGGCCTTCACGTAGTCCTGGGCAACGGGGGTGATCGAATCGATGTCCACCCCGCCGAGGGTACTCGGACCTGTCACGAACCCTGTCCGGTGAAGGTCAGTGCGACCAGGGCGACGTTGAGAATGACAATGAGCCCGGTCACGACCCAGGCGACGGTCCGAAGCAGCCGCTTGCTGACGAATTCTCCCATCAGCTGCGGACGCCCGGTGTAGATCACGAGCGGGATCAGAGCGAACGGGATGCCGACGCTCAGGAGGACCTGGCTCAGGACGAGCGCGCGGGTCGGATCGAAGCCGACACCCAGCACGATCAACGCCGGGATCAGCGTGAGCACCCGGCGAAGCACGACGGGAATGCGCACGTGCAGGAGGCCGGCCATGATCGTCGACCCGGCATAGTTGCCGACCGACGTCGACGCCAGGCCCGAGGCGAGGAGGCCGACACCGAAGATCACGCCAATGACAGGCCCCAACGACCGAACGATCGCCTCGTGAGCACCCGGGATCGTGCCCGTGCCCGCAACTCCGGGCAGGCTGGAGGCTGCGAGCAGGAGCATCGCAATGTTCACGGTGCCGGCGATGGCGAGCGCAATGGCGACGTCCCAGCGCGTTGCCCGCAGGAGGCGGGCGATCCGCGAAGGATCCGTGCTGCTCCCGTGCCGATCCCGGGCCAGACCCGAGTGGAGGTAGATCGCATGCGGCATCACAGTCGCGCCGAGCATGCTCGCCGCGAGCAGGACAGTCTCGGATCCTTGGAATCGCGGCACGAGACCGGCCGCGACGCCACCCCACGAGACGGGACTCACAACGAGGCCGGCGACGAACCCAACGGAGATGACAGCGAGGAGTCCGATGATCACGAACTCGAACGGCCGCTGCCCGCGGTGCGACTGCACCAGCAGGAGGAGGGTCGAGATCGCACCGACGATCAGGCCCCCGAGGAGGAGAGGCACATCGAAGAGGATCTGCAGGGCGATCGCCCCACCGATCACCTCGGCCAGATCGGTGGCTGCGGCGATGAGCTCGGCCTGGGCCCAATAGGCCAGCCGGCCTGCGCGAGGAAGACGCTCCCCGAGGAGCTCGGGCAGGCTGCGGCCGGTGACGAGCCCCAGCTTCGCCGAGAGGTACTGAACAAGGACCGCCATCGCGTTCGCCACGACCAGCACCCAGACGAGGAGGTAGCCGTAGTCGGCGCCCGAGGTGAGGTTCGCCGCGACATTACCCGGGTCGACGTAGGCGATGGCCGCGACGAACGCGGGGCCGAGCAACCCGAGGAGGCGCTTCTCCGCGCGCCGGGGCGTCGCCGCGAAGGCATCGCCCGCGGCCCCGGCTGCGGTCTCGGGGAGGACGTCGATCTGCCGCTCGCTCATGAAGTTAACCTAGCTTAACTCCAAGCGGAGCGCACCACGCACGGCGCACGAGCCTTACGACGCAAGCACCTCAGCCGCGGAGGTCCCGTCGGCGGAACGCGACGACCGCCCCGAGCGCGAGGACGACCGCGATTCCGCCCAGCAGCAGCAGGTCGCCCGCTGACGCGCCGTGCTGGAGCGGGTCGGACCGCTGGTAGTAGTACCACGGGCTCGCGAGTCGTCCGTTCACCAGGGCCGGGCTGAGCGGCAAGAACACCGCCGCGGCGAAGGCCAGCACGGCAGCAAGCGCGGGAATGAGGGTTGCCAGGCGTCGGCTGCCCGTCAGTCCTCCGAGGAGAAACGCCAACGCCCCAAACAACAGCCCGAGGAGGAGAACGTGCGCGGCGGCTCCAGCGATGCCCGCGGCGGTCAGGCCAAGGTCGCCGATGACGTTTCCGAGACTGAGCCCGATGGCTACGCAGGCAGCGACGACCGCGTCAAGGATCACGGTCGCGGCCATCTTCGCCACGAGGTAGCTTCCGCGCCCGACGGGCAGGCTCAGGGCAAGACCGAGCGTCTTGTCCTCCTCTTCGCTGACGACGCTGGACGCGCTCAGCACGGCGACGACGATCGAGGCGGCGGGCGCCAGCAGCGACAGGAGTTCCGCGTTCGCCCAGCCGGCCGGCGTCGACAGATTGGTTCCGCCGGAGATCGCGGCGACGAGATCGTTCATGCCTGCCGGTAGTGCGCGGAACACGTCGCGGAGCGGCGGCCAGAGCAGCCCGAGAACGGCACCGATGAGAAGCATGTAGAACGACGCGGCCGCGACGACCTGGAGCCGATCGCGGCAGGCCTTGCCGATGAGCGCCGCCAGCGGCGAGCGACCGAACTCGCCCGTGGGCGAGGTCGCTCTTGTCAGTGTCGACACGGTGTCATCCCTTCAGATCACGGCGGCCGAAGCCGACGTAGGCAACGACGAGCGCGACGACGGCGATTCCGGCCAGGACGAGGAGGTGGCCCGCATCGATCCCGTTGCTGAGCGGATTGTTCCCGGCGAAGTAATACCACGGCGTCAGCTTCAGCCAGTCGCCGAGGCCGGCCAGAGGCAGCATCGCGTTGGCGGCGTAGGAGGCTACGGCCACCCCGGCGCCGATCCCGATTGCAAGCCCGGAGTTGCCCGAAACGGCGCCGACGGCCACCGCAATGGATCCGAAAGCGAGGGCAAGAAAGAGGAGGTGCAGGCAGATCGCGGTCAGCCCGGTTAACCCGAGGGGAAGCTTGAAGGCGGAGGACGACACCGCGACCGCCGCCCACAGCACCGCGGCAGCCGCGACGAGACCGACGAACAGGGCAACGGCTTTCGACGTGAGGATCGAGGATCGAGTCACCGGCTGGGCCGACAGGATCCCCATCGTCCCTTTCTCCTCCTCCAGCGCCACCGTCCCGCCGCCCGCGACGACCGCGTAGCCGACGAGAGCGGCCGGTGCGATCAGGTTGAACAGCTCGCCGACGGCGTAACCGCCCGCGCCTCCCCCGCCGATGAAGGCCGTCAGCGCCTTTGGAAATCCCTGCGACAGGGCGGCGATCGACTGGCTGAGCCCTGCGGTCAGCCCGAAGACGAAGACGCCCATGCCGCCAATGACGACTGCGAGCGCCAGGACGGCCCAGCGCCGCACCCCCCACTCGTGTCGAAGAAGCTCAGTGAACACCGCCTGCCACCTCCGTGCGTGGAGATTCGGGGACGGCCTGCTCGCGCCGGTAGTAGGTGAGGAAGATCTCCTCGAGGTCGGACTCCCGGCTCGTCAGGCCGACGACGTCGAGCCTGCTCGCCGCCTTCAGCAGCGCCGTCACCGGACCCTCGTACGACACGTGAGCGTGGACCCCGTCGACAGCGACCTCCCTGACTCCGTCGACGCCGGTGAAGACATCGGAGGCAACGGGGGCAGCGAATTCGAAGTCGAGCCGTTTGACGGCTTTCCGCTTCAGGTCGTCGATGCGCTCGACTACGACCAGTTTCCCGGCGCGCAGGATCCCGACGCGGTCGGCGATCCGCTCGACCTCCGAGAGCGTGTGCGACGACAGGAAGACAGTGCTCCCCGCATCGCGCGCTTCCGCGAGCAGCTTCAGGAACTCCTGCTGCATGAGCGGGTCGAGCCCGGCGTTCGGCTCGTCGAGCACGAGGAGCTCCGGCCGGTGCACGAAGGCCTGGATCAGCCCGATCTTCTGCCTGTTGCCGGTCGAGTACTCCTTGACCTTCTTCGTCAGGTCGGCCTGGAGGCGCTCCGCGAGTTCGTCGACGTAGGCCGTCTCGACCCCGCCCCGCAGTCGGGCGAAGTAGCGGAGCGTCTCGGCCCCGGTGAGGTTCGGGTAGAGGGCGAGGTCGCCGGGAAGGTAGCCGACCCGGCGCCGGATCCGGATGCTGTCCTCGTGCGCATCGAGACCCAGCACTTTCGCCGTGCCCGCCGCGGGATGGATCTGGTCGAGCAGGATCCGGATGGTCGTCGATTTGCCGGCCCCGTTCGGCCCCAGGAACCCGAATACCTCGCCCGCTTCGACATCCAGGTCGACACCGTCGAGCGCGGTGAAGGATCCGTAGGTTTTCGTCAGGCCGCGGGTAACGATCGCAGAGTCAGTCATGGGGTGCTCCCTCGGGCGTCGGCTGCTCGGACAGTGCTTGGCGAACGGTGGTGAGGATGGAGTCGTCGGTGTAGAGACCGTGGGTGTAGAGCTCG
>JAODMX010000286.1 GCA_025464735.1 Frondihabitans sp.
GGCGACGACGTCGATGACCTTCTTGTTGATGAACTCCTGGATGCCGAGATTGGTCAACTCGTGACCGTAGCCGGAGTGCGTGACTCCGCCAAACGGGATATCGGCTTCGACCATCGTCGGGTGATTCACGTAAACCATCCCGGTATCAATCTGACGCGCAACCTTCTCACCGCGCACGGTGTCCCGGGTGAACACGGAACCGCCCAATCCGAACGGTGAGTCGTTGGCGACGGAGATCGCTTCGGCTTCGTCCTTAGGCGGACGACGATCGAAACAGGGCCGAAGAACCCTTCGTAGTAGGACGGGTTCCTTCGGTCCATTCCTGTCAAATGGTCTGCCATGTCAAGACCTTCTTCTGCAGCGATGCTGCCTCGTGATTGAGCCTGCCAGCGCCGCTCAGCTGCGGGTAGGGACTTTTGGCCCCCTGCGCCGTCGCGACGGTGCCGACGGTGCGGGTTGACCCGCCATAGCTTTCGATCGATCCCAACTCGATCGGGAAAAGCCACACGAGGTGACGGGACCAAGGTCCCTCGTATTCACGCCCGACGTCTGTTGGACTGAACGTGTTCGCTGCAGGATTCCAATGTTGACGTTCGCGAAAGGCGTTGTGATCGGAACCGGCGTCGCAGAACTGCAGGCGATCGCGCACGTGTTCATCATTGGGTTGCAGCTGAGGCGGGCTGCATCGACGCCTCAAGGGGAAACCTGATCTCCGCGGATCCGAAGACAGGCATGTTTTCGCCGACACAAAAAAAGGCCGTGCTCATATCACCACTGCGGACAAGGTATACGTCACCGCGTGATTTGCAAACGGGCTCACGAATACTCCACGAAGGATGGGTAACACACCATGAAAGCACTCGTATACAAGGGTCCAGGTCAGAAGGCCTGGGAAGACGTCCCGAATCCGAAGGTCGAGTATCCGACAGATGTCATTGTCAAGATGGCTGCGACGACGATCTGCGGTACAGATCTTCACATTCTCAAAGGTGACGTTCCGGAAGTGAACGTCGGACGCATTCTCGGGCACGAGGGAGTGGGTGTCATCACCGAAATCGGTAGCGGAGTCACCCAGCTGGCCGTGGGTGACCGCGTTATCCTCGCCTGCGTGAGTTCGTGCGGGAAGTGTTCCAACTGCCGAAAGGGCCTGTATAGCCACTGCCTCGACCCAGAAGGCGTCGCCGGCATCGGCTGGATCTTCGGGTACATGATCGACGGGACGCAGGCGGAGTACGTCCGCGTTCCATTTGCTGAAAACTCCGTTTACAAAGTGCCAGACGGACTCACCGATGCCGAGGGCATCCTGCTCTCCGATATCCTGCCCACCGGCTTCGAGATCGGGGTGCAGTACGGGCGCGTGCAGCCGGGCGACGTCGTCGCGGTCGTGGGTTCCGGTCCGGTCGGGCTGTCGGCAGTCATGACGGCGCGGCTCTATGGCCCGTCGAAGGTCATCGCAATCGACCTCGACCCCGCGCGCCTCGCGCGAGCCACGGATTTCGGCGCCACTGACACCGTCAACTCCGCAGACGCGGATTGGAAGAAACAGGTGCTCGCCCTCACGGACGGTCAGGGCGTCGATGTCGCGATCGAAGCAGTCGGGACACCACAAACCTTCACCATGACGACCCAGATCGTTCGCCCCGGCGGGCACGTCGCGAACATCGGTGTGCACGGCAAGCCGGTCGAGTTGCCGCTCAACGAGCTGTGGATTCAGAACATCGACATTTCAATGGGCCTGGTGAACACGAACACCCTCGGGATGCTGCTCAAGCTCGTCACCGAGCACAAACTGCCAGCGGACAAGTTCGTCACTCACGAGTTCACATTCGACCAGGTTCTCGAGGCGTACAACGTTTTCGGCCACGCAGCCGAGCACAACGCACTCAAGATCCTCATCCACTAGCAGCCTACGGGTGAAGTCCAGCGTTTCCGCATATGGCTGACAGCACGACGTACGCGATTCTGGTCGAAAGCGGGCGGCGTCAACTGGCGGGCGCGGTCAATTCGAGAGTTCGGCGAGCCATCTGAGGAGCAATGCCAGCGCCTCCGGGTCGAGGTGAGTGTCCGCTTCGTTGTATCCGGTCAGGGGTGAGGCGGCGACTTCGATCCGGTCGCGCAGTTCTTCCTTGAAGACATGATTCGAGTTCGGCGGAAAATCAAAGGTTACGTTCGACATGCCGCGCGCAGTCTCTTGGAGTGGATCCCCGTCGGCGTGAACATCGATCTGAAGGTCCTTCTCGCCAATCAGGACAAGTGACGGGATCGTCACCTTCGAGAGGGAGTCACACGCGGACTCGAACCACAACTCGCGGGCGAGTGGCAGGTTGACCGGAGCCTCAAAGCTCGACAGCACAGCCTTCACGCCATCGGGGAGGGCTGGATCCGGATCCATCGGCTGACCCGCCGCGAACCGCGAAGCAGCCTGCCTCACCATCACCATCAGCTCCGCGCCATCGGGAATCTGTGCCGACTGAAGGGTGAGTTGCGACAACAGCACGTCCTGCACGGGGCGTCCGGGTGGGGCCGCAAGCACAATCCCAACGAAGGGAACGGCCTGCGTACTTGTGGCGTAGTGGAGCACGTGGAGTGCCCCTTCGCTGTTGCCGAGCCCGACGATTCGAGAGGAATCGATCGCGTCTATCTCGGCGAGTGCGTGAACAGCCGCGGCAAGCTCTTCCAGGTGAGATTGCATACTCACCCTTCCGGTCAGCTCCGAGACGTGTTCCATCGCGTGTGGGCCCGAAGCACGCTTGTCATAGCGGATGGACGCGATACCGGCGTCGGCGAACGCTTCGGCAAACAGCTTCCCGCTCCCGTTGGTGCCGGGAAGAAGTGGCGAGCACCAATCCCGATCGGTCGGACCGCTGCCGGCGACCACTACGACCGCAGGAAACGATCCATCACCGTCGGGCAAAACGACGGTGCCAGCCATCGTGATGCCATCCAACTGCCAGGACACGTCATGAGAGGTTGCCACGATCACAGTGTCGCAGCGACAAACCATCCGAACAACCTTCAGGCGCCCGCGTCTTCCCTGGCCGCCAGGCCTGCCGTTGACGACGCTCATCCCATCGTGCGGTCTCCGCGATGGCGGCTTCGGCCGCACGCACATCGTGCGACGCTTAGATCATGGATCTGGAGGTATCGCCCGCGCTCACGGTTCCCGCAGGGGAACTCAGCTGGCGTTTCTCGCGTTCATCCGGGCCTGGCGGCCAGCACGTCAACACCTCGGACAGCCGCGTCGAGCTTTCGTGGGATGTCTCCGGATCCCTGACACTCTCCGATGATCAACGGACACTGCTGCTCAAGCGTCTGGAGCGTCGTCTCGTCGGAGGGACCGTGACGGTTTCCGCCTCCGAGCAACGCTCTCAGCTGCGCAATCGCGAGAGTGCGTTGGCCAAGCTCGCCGAGTTGGTGGCCGACGGCCTTGCTCCCGAGCCGCCTCGTCGTCGCGCGACGAAAC
>JAODMX010000325.1 GCA_025464735.1 Frondihabitans sp.
GCGCAACCACGCCGACCGCGACGGGCACGATCGGGCTCACGACCTGCGGCGACCCCGACGCCGACTCGCCCACACTGCTGAGCCCGTACAGGAGCCCACCGAACGCGAAGGCGGAGAGGATCACCGAGAGGACATCCAGTGGCGCCTTCCGGGGCGTCGTCACGTTCTTCATCTTGACCGCCCCGATGACGAGTGTCGCCAGGGCGATGGGCAGCACGAAGACGAACATGAATCGCCACGTCAGCACGTTGAGGATTAGTCCGGAAATTGTCGGCCCGATCGCAGGGGCCACGGAGATGACGATCGAGATATTGCCCATCATGCGGCCTCGCGAGGCGGCGGGCACGAGCGTCATGGCGGTGGTCATCAAAAGGGGCATCATGATCGCCGTGCCGGTCGCCTGCACGATCCGGGCGATGAGAAGGATAGAGAAGTTCGGAGCGACGACGGCGATGAGCGTGCCGAGGCTGAACAGGGACATCGCCAGGATGAACATCGGGCGGGTGTTGAAGCGCTGCAGCAGGAAGCCCGTGATCGGAATCACGACCGCCATGGTGAGCAGAAACCCGGTGGTGAGCCACTGGGCAGTGGCGGCGGGGACGTGGAGGTCGATGATGAGGGTCGGCAGCGCGACGCTCATGATCGTCTCGTTGAGGATCACGACAAAGGTCGAGACCATGAGGACGCCGATGACGAGCGTGTTTCGGCGACGCTCGACTTCGAGGAGGTCGTCGGCTGAGCCACCATCGAGCGCCGAGGTGGCGGAGCGGGCGGTGGTCGTGTCGTTGGTCACGAATGATCCTGTCGTGGTGCTGGTGGCGTCGGTGGGTCGGCCCGAACTGGAGGGCGCTGTAGTGATCGAGGCGCGGTCTCGGCTCCTGGCCGTGAGAACGAAAACGCTTCGATGCGGCCAGTATTCCCGCACCCACCGACATTCACCAGTGGTTCACCGTGGCCTAGGACACAAGAGCCTCCTGCGGCACGAGTTCGACGGTCGCCGAAAGCGGGGTCGAGGTGACGGAGGTGCCCACGTGCACTTCGAACAGGCCGGGCTCGTACTGCCAGCCGGCGTCCCAGTTGGCGAAAGACCGGGCGCCGATCCTCACCCGCACGACCGCCGACTCGGAGACATCGAGCGTCACCGTCTGAAAGCCGGCGAGCCAGCGCACCGGACGATCCACGGCCGACTCGGGCCGCGACAGATACACCTGCACGACCTGCTTGCCGCGCCGGCGGCCGGTATTCGCCACCCTGACCGACACCACTGCCTCTCCCACCTCCGAGATCTGCGGGGCGACCTCGAGGGCGTCGATGGTCCAGGAGGTGTAGCCGAGGCCGTGGCCGAACTCGAAGGCTGGCGTGCGACCCTCGCGGAGCCAGGCACGGTATCCGATATGGATGCCTTCGTCGTAGGAGACGACGCCGTCCCGAGGCGTGACGTCGAGCACGGGCACGTCGGTGAGGCGCGCCGGCCAGGTCGTGGGCAGGCGTCCGCCTGGCTCGACTGCGCCGAACAGGACGTCGGCGAGCGCTGTGCCGTACTCCTGTCCACCGTAGTAGGTCAGGAGGAGGGCGCGGACGTCGTCACGCCACGGCATCACGACCGGGGACCCGGCATTCACGACCACGATCGTGTTCGGGTTCGCCGCGACGACCGCGCGCACGAGGTCGTCTTGGCGCCCGGGGAGGTCGAGGTCGCTCCGGTCGAAGCCCTCCGACTCGACGCGCGAGTTCGTGCCGACCACCACGATCGCGACGTCGGCGTCGGCTGCTGCGGCTGCCGCGTCGGCGATGAGCTGCTCCGGGTCGGATCCGTCGGCCTCGAGACCGACCGTGATCCCGAACACACCGGCCAACGCGGCGGCTCGCGACGTCATGTCGAACTCGACCTTGAGGTCGAGCGGTGTTCCCGCAACGGCAGTCACCGGTGCCACGATGGACGGCGGAGCGAGGAGACTCGCCCCGAGGTCCCTCCCCTCGGTGAGCGCCGCGGTCTCGTCCGCGACAAGTTCGTCGTCGACGAAGATCCGGCCCCGGCCGACTGCTGCGAAGCCGAAGAGCACGTCCCCCGATACTGAGGGGGTCCACCGCAGTGACAGCTCGACCACGGCCGCGGAGTCGATCGGAGCGTCACCGCCGAAGTAGACGAGAGCGGTCGCGCGACGATCCTCGCGGAACATCTCGGTGCCTTCCCCGTTGAGGAAGCGCACCAGCATGCCCTTGCCCGAACCTGCCGGGTTCTCGATCTCGTCGAGGGGAAGCTCGGCGATGCCCTCTTGGACGACGGCGCCGATCGAGTAGCTGACGTCGGCTGACGGCAGCGCGGCGGTGATTCCTTCGAGCGGTGAGACGACCGTTGACGGCAGGACCGTGGCGCTCCCCCCGCCCTGAGTGCGCGCGTGGAGGGCATTGTGTCCGATGACGGCCACCTTCGAGAGCGAGGGGGCGTCGAGCGGCAGCGTGCGGTCGATGTTGGTCAGCAGCACCGCGCCGGCGGCTTCCGCCTCGCGAGCGAACGCGATGCCGTCTTCGACGTGGCGGGGCGTGACCTGGACCGGCTGGAAACCCTCGAGGGCGCCAACACGCGCCGCGAGGCGCAGGATCCTGATCACCTTGCGGTCGATCGCGTCCTCGCTCACGTCGCCCGCGCGAACGGCTTCGACGAGCGCGTCCCCCCACGGACCGGCCGGCCCTGGCATGACGAGGTCTTGCGAAGCATTCGCCGATTCGAGGCTCCGAACCGCCGTCCAGTCGCTGACGACGACGCCGTCGAAGCCCCATTCGGAGTTGAGTGGCGTCTCGAGCAGTTCGTTCTCGGTGGCGGTGATGCCGTTGATCTTGTTGTACGACGACATCACGAGCCACGCGTGGGACTCGGTGACGGCCTTCTCGAAGGCGGCGAGGTAGAGCTCGCGAAGCGCCCGCTCCGACACGACCGTGTCGGCGGTGAATCGATCCGTCTCGTAGTCATTGGCGATGTAGTGCTTCGGGGTCGCACCGACACCGTTGTCTTGGACCCCAGCGACGTAGGCCGCGGCGAGGTCGGCGGTGAGCAGGGGGTCTTCCGAGAACGCCTCGAAGTGACGGCCGCCGAGCGGCGAGCGGTGCAGGTTGATGGTCGGGCCGAGCACGACGTCGACGCCCTTGCGGCGCGCCTCCACGGCCGAGGCGGCGCCGTAGCGCGAGGCGATGCCGGTGTCCCACGACGACGACAGGGCCGTCGTGGACGGCAGGTTGAGCGACGGTGAGCGCTCGTCCCAGACTTCGCCGCGGACGCCCGACGGGCCGTCGGAGACGAGCATGTTGCGCAGACCGATCTTGTCGATCGGCCGGGTGTTCCAGAAGTCGCGTCCTGTGAGGAGCAGAACCTTCTCCTCGAGCGTCAGCGTGGCTGCCAGATTCTCAAGGCGTGAGGTCTCTTCGGCAGAGTCGTACATGTGTCACTTCTTTCTGGCGGCCCCGTAGCAGGAGTCGCCGACATCGGTGTCGACGCACCGTCGTTGGTGTCATCGCCACGACGCTAGCATCAATACCTACCTTTGGTAAGTTTTTGATCGGCAGTACGGTGGTCGCGTGCCCAACGATGCTCCGACCCGCCGCTACGCCAAAGGCGATGCCAAGCGTCGAGAGATCCTGGACGCCGCACTCACGGTCATCAGCGTGCACGGATATCGCAACTCGTCGCTTCAGGAGATCGCGGACGCCGTGGGCCTCACGAAAGCGGGCGTCCTGCACTACTTCGACACGCGCGAACACCTGCTCGCCGAAGTCCTCCGCGAACGAGACGAGCACGACGGCGAAGCCCTGATGTCAGCGGACGAGGACGTCATCGACCTCCTCCGCCGAGCGATCGACCACAACAAGGGCGTCCCCGGCCTGGTGCAGCTCTACTCGCGCCTCGCCGTCGAGTCGGAGTCTTCGGAGCATCCCGGGCACGACTACGTCGGCGCCCGCTACACAGCGCTCCGCACGGGCCTCGAGGCGGCCCTCCGCGCTCGACAGGAGCGAGGCGCGATTCGGGCGGACATCGATCCCGCCACGTTCGCTCGCGTCCTGATCGCGGTCAGTGACGGACTCCAGTTGCAGTGGCTCCACGATCCGTCGATCGACATGACCGCCGCCGTCGAGGCCGTGCTCGCGACGCTCACCCCCTGAGCGACTCCGATCGCCCCTCAGCATCTCTGCTGCAGGCGACCCGCGTGGCATTCCAGATTTGACGCTGGATCCCTGGTCTGCTATCGTTTGTGTTTGGTGTTCTGAGCGCGAACCATCTATTCCGCTTACGCCGACCGTTCTGCCAGCGTTACTCACGTCAATGTCAGTACCGCTCGCACGACCACGACACGTACCACTCCGAAGACGGAGTGCATTCCACACGCGTCACGCCCCTCACCAGGGCACAACACGCCGATACTCGGCGTGTGCGAACCACGCGCGGCTCACGCCCGCCTGAACTCGCCACACAGCATCGAAAGAAAGCCATGACCAACACACTCAATCTCATTAGCGTCACCGGGACCGTCACGACGGCCCCGGCCCTCACGCATGACAACCTCGTGGAATTCGTCGTCGTCGACGACGCCGCCCGCGAGTTCGTCATTCGTATCCCCCTCAGCGAGCTCGGCGGTCACGTGACCCCCGGCGCCCGCGTGCTCGCCACAGGCGCAGAGGGCTGGGTCATCCCCGGCCGCACCTGGCGCGGCGAGCCGTCCCGCACGATCGTGCAAGCGCACGACGTGCAACTCCGCGACCTGGCATTCGCTGCCTGATCGGACTTGCAAGATCCATTCGAGCGCCGCTCACCCTCGGGGGTGGGCGGCGTTTTTTTGCGCGCGGAGGCCGATAGTTGCGCGGGGCGGCCCGGCCACGAGGGATCGCTGCGCGCGGCTTTTGTTTTCACGCCGGAAACACGACCGGGCAGCGGAGGCGATCCCGCCTCTCACGGCCTGTTTTCTCGATCGAGGATCCCACTGCACAGTCGACCCCGCAGAACAAGTCGGCAGAAGGGCGGACTGACGCGTTTTTACGAGTTTCCCTAACGTTCACGGCAGGAGACCTGCCCCCCGGACGAGGGTCAGGTCTGAACTCGATTCAGCGGAGGACAACTCGTATGGCACGAAGCAGTAGCCCCAAATACCGAGCACGAGCGGCCGTCGGCGTCATCGCCACGGCCGCTTCCGTGATCGGACTCTCGATGTTCGGAGCGACCGGCGCACAAGCGTCCGACCGCGTCGACTTCTCAGGCGCCGTCCCCTCTTGGGCGACTCACGCCAACGACGCGGGCACCGCGGCGGCCGACACGAGCGTCGAGGGTGAGCTCTACCTTCCCCTCCGCAACCAGGCGGGCGCCGAAGCCCTGGCCACGGCCGTCTCGACTCCCGGCAACAAGGACTACCGCAAGTCGCTGTCGCCTGATGCCTGGATCAAGACGTACTCGCCGACCCAGGCCAGCGTGAACAGCGTGGTGAACTACCTGAAGACCGAGGGCCTCACGATCACGGCCGTGCCGAAGAGCCGCCAGTACGTGGTCTTCCGCGGTTCGGCTGCGGCCGTCAACTCCGTCTTCAGCACGAGCCTCCACTCGTACGACTACCAGGGCAACAAGGTCGTCGGCCCTTCGACCGTGCCGTCGCTCCCGACCGCCATCGGATCCCAGGTGGCCGGGGTCAGCATCGACCAGGCCAAACTCCTCACCCGCCCCGACCTCGTGAAGCAGGGTGCCGGCACGACGAGCACAGCTTCGCCGCTGCAGCGCAACACCGCTCAGCCCAAGGCGACCACGCTGCCCGTCGCCCAGTGCTCCACGTACACCGGACAGCACACCGCGGCCTTCCCGACCGCCTATGGCCAGAAGAGCTTCGACACCTTCAACTGCGGCTACACCCCCTCGCAGCTGCAGAGCGCCTACGGCCTGTCCTCGCTCGAGAAGCACGGCCTCGACGGCCAGGGGCAGACGGTCGCCATCATCGATGCGTACGCATCGCCGACGATCCTGGAAGACGCCAACACCTACGCCGCCAGCACCGGACAGCCGGCGCTGACCAGCGCGACGTATCAGCAGATCGTGCCGCCGTCGTCACAGTTCACGGACGAGGCCGCCTGCCAGTACCCCAGCGGTTGGCAGGGTGAGCAGACCCTCGACGTCGAGTCGGCTCACGCTCTCGCGCCGGGCGCGAAGCTCCTCTACGTCGGTGGTACCGACTGTGGTGGCGGCCTCGACGTGGCCATGTCGAAGATCCTGGACAACAAGCTCGCCACGATCGTCAGCAACAGCTACGGCAACACCGGTGAGGCCATTCCCTACGACTCCATCCAGGGCGAGGTCAACATCCAACTCCAGGCAGCGGGCGAAGGCATCGGCCTCTACTTCTCGGCCGGTGACAACGGCGACGAGGTCGCGAACCTCGGGTACGCGTCTCCTGACTTCCCTGGTTCGTCACCGTGGGTGACCTCGGTCGGCGGTACCAGCCTCGGGATCACGAAATCGGGATCCAAGGCCTACGAAACAGGGTGGGGCGACCTCCTCGACAAGGTCACCACCTCGACCACGGGAACCCTCGGCTACACCTCGGCTCCTCCCGGAACGCTCTTCGGCGGAGGAAGCGGCGGCGGCGTCAGCGGCGTGTTCGCACAACCGGCCTACCAGAAGGGTGTCGTGCCTGCGGGATTGGCGAACGGAATGCGGGTCAGCCCCGACCTGTCGGCTCTGGCCGACCCGTACACCGGCTTCCTGATCGGCATCAGCCCGATCTCGGACGACTCCACTCTGCAGACCGGCGCCTACGAGAACGAGACCTACGGTGGCACGTCGCTCGCCTCACCGCTCACCGCCGCGATGGTGGCGGTCGTGCAGCAGGCGACGCACAGCACCGTGGGCTTCGCCAACCCGACGCTCTACAGCGCCTACAAGGCGGCACCGTCGCTGTTCAACGACGTGACCTCGCCGACATCACCGACCGCCCTCGCCTACACGAGCGCGACAAGCGGCAACGACTACCTGGTCACCCTCGACCAGGACTCGTCGCTCACGACGGCCAAGGGCTACGACGACGTGACGGGCCTCGGCTCGATCTCGTTCGGACTGCTCTCGAACATCGGGCGCGGCCGCCACTGATCGCACGCTGATCGACCGCGGACGGCGGGCACCCCTGGGGGAGTGCCCGCCGTTCTTCGTTGTCCCCGGACGGGGGGCTTTGTCAGATTGGTCCCGACCCCGTACATTCTCGTATGGGGGTCGCCCCGAACTCGACGGGGAAGGACCCACAATGCATCTACGCCCGAAACGCCGCACGCTCCGAACGGCTCTCGCAGTCGTCGCGACCGCGGCCACCGTCGCCGGACTCTCGGTCGCGGGCGTCTCGTCTGCCGAGGCTGCCGGCCGGGTCACCTTCGCGGGTTCTGTTCCCTCGTGGGCAAAGGCCGCCAACGTCGTCGCCGCAGCCACACCAGCCCCGATTCTTCAGGGCGAGATCTTCTTCGACCTCCAGACGGCCACGACCGGCACCTGGGCCGGACAGACCGCCGAGGCCGCCGCCAAAGCGATCAGTACGCCGGGCAATGCGGCCTACCGCCAGTACCTTTCCCCTTCCGAGTGGATCTCCACCTTCGCGCCCGGGGTCGACGGCGCGCCGGTCACCAAGATGGAGACGTTCCTGACGCAGGAAGGCGTGAAGGCAAGCACCATCCAGGTTCCCACGAGCGGCCTCTACATCGTCTTCCGCGGCACGCAGGCCCAGATCACGAATGCTTTCGGCGCCAAACTTCTCTCCTACAACGTGAACGGCACCACGATCGTCGCCCCGTCGACCGCGCCGTCACTGCCGGCCGACGTTGCCGCCGGCGTCTCCGGGATCGTGCTCGACCAGAGCCGCTTCCAGACGCGCCCGCTGAGCCTCAGCCAGGCGCAGGCCGCCACGAAGGCTGCTGCCTCGCTGCAGTCGCTGTCCGAGACCCTGCTCGCACCGAAGGCCGTCACCGTCAAGACCCCCTGCTCGACCTACACCAACCAGGTGATGGTCAAGGTGCCGACCGCTTATCACAACTCCAAGGTGGGCACCGCCAACTGCGGCTACACCCCCGCTCAGCTCCGGGCCGCCTACAAGGTCACCGCGGGCACGAGCGCCGGATCCGGTCAGACCGTCGCGATCGTCGATGCCTACGACGCACCAACCACCGCCCTGGATTCGACCACCCTGTCGCGCAAAGCCGGCGAGCCGACGCTGACGACAAACCAGTACCAGGACGTCACCCCCGCACAGAGCACCTGGACCGACGAGGCCGCCTGCGGTGAGCCGAGCGGCTGGCAGGGTGAGCAGGCCATGGACGTCGAGGCCGTGCACGCCATCGCCCCCGCAGCCACGATCCTCTACGCCGGAGCGAGCGACTGCGCTGCCGGCACCGATCTCGCCGTCTCCCGGATCCTGGACGGAAACGCCACGTCCGGGCAGGAAGCCGGATCGACGCCGCTGGCCAACATCGTCAGCAACAGCTACGGCGGGGTCGGCGAGCCCTCGACTTCTGCGGTGGACACGAACTACACCCAGGGCGAGGTCAACATCGAGCTCCAGGCCGCGGCCGAGGGTGTGGGCCTCTACTTCGCCAGCGGTGACGACGGTGACAACAAGGCCGACGTGGGGACCGCCGAACCCGACTTCCCGGCCTCGTCGCCGTGGGTGACGGCCGTCGGCGGCACCAGTCTCGGCCTTTCGAAGACCAACACCAAGATCTTCGAGACCGGCTGGGGCGACGTCGGCGACCAGATCGTCGCCGGCGCACACGCCACTCTCCGCTACGCGGAAACCCTTCCCGGAACCCTTTGGGGCGGGGGCTCAGGCGGAGGCAAGAGCTCGCTGTTCAAGCGGGGCGCCGCCGCGGGCGCCGCCTGGTACCAGACCTCGCCGGTCGTGCCGGGATCCCTCGGGGCCGGTCGCCGTCTCGTCCCCGACGTTGCGGCTCTCGCCGATCCGTTCACCGGGATGCTCGTGGGTCTGCGCCCGATCTACAACAACACCACGCTCGCGAACTCGACCTACCAGACGAGCGTGGGAGGCGGAACGTCGCTGGCGACACCGCTCTTCGCAGCGCAGATGGCAGTAGCCCAGCAGCAGACGGGTGCAACGATCGGATTCGCGAACCCGGCCCTGTATTCCCTCGCGGCTACGACGCCGTCCTCGTTCGTCGACGTCGTGACCCGCGCCGTGCCGGCCGCTCTCGCGTACTCGGGGAGCACCCAGAGCTACCTGATCACCCTCGGCAAAGACGAGTCCCTCACCACGGCGAAGGGCTACGACACCGTGACCGGTCTCGGCGACTTCGACCTCGCCGCTGCCGCCGGCCTCGCAACCCCGGCCGCGGCGAACTAGTTACCTTCGGGTCGGCCCTGGCGCCGGCCCGGAGGTGTCGCCGAGCCGCACCCGAACGGGTAGCACGACGTTCTCCGGCGCACGCCCGGCCAGGAGCTCGCCGACCATGCGTCCGGCCACCCGGCCGCGCTCGTGGAGCGGCTGCTCCACCGTTGTGAGACGACGGTCGAGCCAGGGCAGGTCGGCGCCGTCGAAACCGGTGATGGTCAGATCCTCGGGAACCCGGATCCGGCGCGTCACGGCCGCCCGCAGGGCTCCGGCGGCGAGCATGTCGTTCTGCGCCAGGATCGCGGTCGGGCGCTCGGCGAGGTCGAGGAGCCGCCCGGCCGCCACCTCGCCGGCCTCGAGGTCGCGACCACCGGCCTCGACCCTCAGGGCATCCGGGAAGACCAGGGCCGCGGCCCTGAGGCGTTCCCGGATCGTGCGGTTGACGATCCCATCGAGCCCCGTCGTCGCGGTGACGACATCGCTCGGTGGGAGGTTCTCGCCGATCCGTGTCGTGCGCATGACGACCCCGACCCGGGTGTGTCCGAGATCGCGGACCAGAACGGCCAGGTCACGCATGCCTCGCGCGTCGTCGATATCGACCAGGGTGATGCCGTCGCCGTGGGGGCCCTCGATGCCGACCATCGGGATCCTGCGCGCTCTGAGGCCGGGGAGGAGGGAGTCGAACTCCTCGCCGCGGGTGAGGAAGACGACCGCGTCGACGGGCATGCCGTCGAGCAGTCGGGCTGACCTCCCGGAGGCGTCGGAGCGGCCCGGCACCAGGAGCTGGCCGACATCGAGGGCATCAAGCTCTTCGCTGAGCCCGTCCATCGTCGCGATCGTGACCGGGCTCTGGAACGCGCGCCGGATGCTCTCGGCGACGACGACTCCGACAATGCCGGAGCGTCCGCTCTTCAAGGAGCGTGCCGTCGGGTTCGGCCCCGCGTAGTCGAGCTCGCGTGCCGCGGCCAGGATCTTCGCCCGCGTGCGTTCCGTGATCGAGCCCGTCGTGCGGAAAGCCAACGACGCCGTGGAGGTGGACACTCGCGCGAGCGCTGCCACGTCGGCGATTGTGACAGACGTCCGGCCCCTCGTACTCGTCATGAGTCCCTCCTGTCAGCGCTGACACGCATCGCACCGTGATCGTCACCCTACTGAGCCGGAGACCTTCCTCAGGCCTTGTTCGCCACGACCACATCAAATCGCAACGTTTCGTTAAGGAGGCGTCCACCCCTCCCGCCCAGCATCGAAACGGTGCGATTCGCATCACTCCCCCACCAAAGAAGGACACCTTCCTCGTGATCTCACGTCGTTCCCTCGTCGCCATCGCGGCGGCCGCGACCGCCACCCTGGCTCTCGCCGGCTGCGCCCCGACCACCAGTGCCCAGGCCGGAGCCGCTGCCACCTCGCAGGCCGTCACCGGGACCAAGGGCACCGTCACCGTCTTCATCTCAGGCGACACCAACGTCCAGCAGCTGTGGGACGACGCCATTATTCCGGCCTTCGAGAAGGACAACCCGGGCGCCAGCGTCAAGACCACCCTGGACCTGCACGGCGAACACGACGCTCAGAGCCTCGCCAAGCTCGCCAGCGCCGTCAAGTCGGGCGAGGACCCCGGCTACGACCTCGTCGACGCCGGCTTCATCCAGGCCGCCGGGTCCGCGGGGCTGCTGAAGAAGGTGACCGCCAAGACGATCTCGAACCTGGCCACCGTCCCCAAGGCGACCGTCACCGCGGGTGACGGGTACGGCATCCCCTACCGCGCCTCCTCCGTGCTGCTCGCCTACGACTCCACCAAGGTGAAGACGCCGCCGAAGACCCTGGACGCCCTGATCGACTGGATCAAGGCCAACCCCGGCCAGTTCGCCTACAACTCCCCCTCGACCGGCGGCTCCGGTCAGGCCTTCGTCACCACGGTGCTGGACAAGTACCTGACCACCTCCGAGCGTAAGAAGATGGAGACCGGCTACGACAAGTCCCTCGAGTCGAAGTGGGACAAGGGCTTCACCGAGCTGGCAAGCTTGAACAAGTCGATGTACCAGAAGGGTGTCTACCCGAACGGCAACGACCAGGTGCTCAACCTCCTGGGCACCGGCAACATCGAGATGGCGCCGGTGTGGAGTGACCAGACCATCACGGCCGAAGCGACGGGCACGCTGCCGAAGACGGTGAAGTACGTGCAGATCGCGAACCCGTCGTTCACCGGCAGCGCGTCGTACCTCGGGATCCCGAAGACCGCCGCCCACGCGAAGACGGCGGAGAAACTGGCGAACTTCGTGCTCTCGACGAAGGGGCAGGCGCTCATCGCCAAGACAATCGCCGGGTACCCCGTCATCACCCTCGACAACGTGCCGGCCGCTACGCGAGCGAAGTTCGCCGCCGCCGACCCGTCGAACCTGCGGCCCAGCTACTACAGCACCATGGCCTCCGACATGAACAACCTCTGGGATGCGAAGGTGCCCGGACAGTGACAGCCATCCGGTCCGCCACGCGAACACGGACCGGACGCACGCGGCGGGTCTCGGCTGAGGCCCGCCGCAGCGGCGTCGGGTTCGCGCTGGCCCTCCCGCCCGTCCTGCTGCTTGCGGCCTTCGTCGGAATCCCCGTCGTGCTCGCGATCGGCTTCAGCCTCGGTCACACGGGTGGCCTGAATTCGACAATCGCCTCGATCGGGCTGGGTACCCGCCATGCGACGTCGTGGTGGGGCACGTTTCAGGCGTACGGCGACACCTTCAGCGACCCGCGCTTCCTCCGCGATCTCGGAGTTACGATCATCGTCACGGTGCTCTCGACCGCGATCGTCCTCGTTCTCGCCGTCGGCATCGCACTCAACCTCCGTCTCCGCGGCGGCCGGATCGCAACGATCTTCGCGGGGCTCGCCGTTGTGCCGCTCTTCATCCCCGTCGTCATCGCCTCCTGGGCGATCCTGACGTTCTATGCCGGAGACGGCTTCATCCGCACACTGTTCGCGCTGGTTGGCCTGCAGGGGCCGACCTGGGGCTACACGACCACCGCCGTGGTGATCGGATCCGTGTGGACGAGCCTGCCCTTCGCGACTCTCATGGCGACCTCGGGGATCCAGGCGATTCCGGATGCGCTGATCGAGGCGGCGAAGGATGCGGGGGCCGGGACCGCGACCATCGTGACCCGGATCCTGGTCCCCATGGCGGGCATCCCGCTGGTGATCGCGACCACGTTCACGGCGATCGGGATCCTCGGACAGTTCACCGTGCCGTACTTCACCGGCCCGAACGCCCCCACCGTCTTGGGAGTCGATATCTCGAAGTACTTCCAGGCGTTTGACCACCCGCAGGAATCGGTCGTGATGGCCGTCGTGGTCTTCGTGCTCGCCTCCGGCATCGCGTTCTTCTACGTCTGGGCGAACTTCCGCACTGCTAAGAAGGAAGGAAGGGTCTGATGGTTCTCTCGCGCCGCTTCGTCACCGCGATCCTGTTCGTTCTCGTCGCCGTCTTCATCCTCGGCCCGCTGCTCTGGCTCGCCGCGCACGCGTTCGCCACATCCTGGGTCTACCCAAACCTTTGGCCGTCGGGCTTGACTCTGCACTGGTGGGCCGTGGTCTTTCAAGACGCCCAGCTCGCGGCCTCGGTGAAGAACTCGCTGTACTTCTCACCTCTCACGGTGCTCGCCTCCGCGGTGATCTGCCTGCCGGCGGCGTACGCGTTCTCCCGTTTCACGTTCCCAGGACGCAAGGTCTTCCTGATCGGACTGTTCGCGACCAACGCGTTCCCGAAAATGGGCTTGTTCGTCTCGATG
>JAODMX010000339.1 GCA_025464735.1 Frondihabitans sp.
GGCAGCCCCAGGTGTTCTGCATGGATGAGCCTCTCTCCAACCTCGACGCCAAACTTCGCGTGTCGACCCGAACTCAGATCGCGGACCTGCAGCGGCGCCTGGGGGTGACGACCGTCTACGTGACCCACGACCAGGTCGAGGCCATGACCATGGGCGACCGCGTGGCGGTGCTCAAGGACGGAGTGCTCCAGCAGGTCGGCAGTCCACTCGAGGTGTACGACCGGCCCGCCAACCTCTTCATCGCGGGATTCATCGGGTCTCCCGCCATGAACCTTCTGCCGGCGACAGCCGCCGACGGTCACGCTCGGATCGGTGCCTATGAGGTGGCGATCGACCGTGCAGTGGCGGCCCAGGCGAGTGGCCCCATCACGGTCGGCGTCCGACCGGAGGCCTGGCGGATCGCGCCCGAAGGCCAGGGGCTGGGGGTCCGGGTCACCGTCGTCGAGGAACTCGGTTCGGACGCCTACGTCTACGGGATGTCCGAGGTGGATGGTCGCACCGAACAGGTGATCGTCCGCCTGGACGGCCGGGCCGGCCACGAGAAGGGGCAGACCCTGTGGGTCACCACGGACCCGCACCACGTGCACGTCTTCGACATCGCTTCCGGTCGTCGTCTCTCCCGGTAGCCGGCTCCGGCCGCTCCGCCTCCCGTCGCGCCGTCCTTTGGAGACCCCTTCCGTGTATCTCATGCGCATCGGCGCCCCCGGCGCCGAGAAGCCCGTCGTCCGTCTCGATGACGAGAATTACGTCGATCTGTCGGACGTCGTAGAGGACTTCGACGAGGCCTTCTTCGGTGGGGGAGGGCTCGAGCGCATCCGCCCCGTGGTGGCCGACCGTACGGCGTCCGGGCTGGTGTCCCGTTTCGACGGAGAGCGGGTCGGGGCTCCGATCGCGCGGCCGCATCAGATCTTGTGCATCGGGCTGAACTACCGCGACCACGCCGCGGAGACCGGCCAGGCCGTGCCCGACGAGCCGATCCTGTTCACCAAGTCGCCTAACACGCTCATCGGCCCGAACGACGACGTGCGGATCCCGCGCGGCTCGACCAAGACCGACTGGGAGGTCGAGCTGGGCATCGTCATCGGGCGCCGGACCAGCTATCTGGAGTCGGCGGAAGAGGCGCGCGACGCGATCGCGGGGTTCCTCGTGGTCAACGACGTCAGCGAGCGGGCGTTCCAGGGCGAGCGCGGCGGCCAGTGGTCCAAAGGCAAGTCGGCGGAGACGTTCAATCCCGCGGGACCGTGGGTGGTCACGCCGGATGAGATCGACGACGTGGGCGCCTTGGACATGTGGCTGGACGTCAACGGGGTGCGACGGCAGACCGGCAGCACGAAGACGATGGTCTTCGATCCGCTCTTCATCGTGTACTACCTGAGCCAGTTCCTGGTGATGGAGCCCGGCGACCTGATCAACACTGGGACTCCGCCGGGCGTCGGCATGGGATTCGTTCCGCCGGTCTGGCTCCAGCCGGGTGACGTGATGGAACTCGGTATCGAGGGCCTGGGGTCGCAGCGGCAGCACGTGGTCGGGCCCCGGTGAACGCCACGCCTGCGCACAGTGACTTCGACGGGCTCGTCGCCCTGGTCACCGGTGGTGCCGGCGGCATCGGGGCGGCGACCGCCCGGCTACTCCAGGAGCGGGGCGCGCGGGTCGCGGTGCTGGATCGCGACGTGGACGGCGCGCCGGACGGCGTGCTGGCCGTGGCGTGCGACGTCACTGACGCTGGCCAGGTGGACGAGGCCGTCGCGACGGTCGTCGACCGACTCGGCGCGCTCGACGTCGTGGTGAACAACGCCGGTATCGGAGCCGTCGGCGACGTCGCCGACAACGACGACGCGGAGTGGGCACGCGTTCTCGACGTCAACGTCATCGGCATCGCGCGGGTGACCCGCGCGGCGTTGCCCCATCTCCGGCGATCCGCGCAGGCCGCAGTGGTGAACACCTGTTCCGCGGTGGCCTTCGTCGGCGTGCGGCAGCGCGCCCTCTACAGCGCCAGCAAGGGCGCCGTCCTCGCCCTGACGATGGCGATGGCAGCCGATCACGTCGCAGAGGGAATCCGCGTGAACGCCGTGGCGCCCGGGACCGCGGAGACCCCCTGGGTCACTCGACTGCTGGCTGCCGCCGACGACCCCGGTGCCGCCGCGGAGGCGCTGCGGGGGCGGCAGCCGCTCGGGCGGCTCGTCACCG
This sequence comes from Frondihabitans sp., assembly GCA_025464735.1. The sequence continues at coordinate 2,188 of JAODMX010000339.1, forward strand.
CCGCAGAAGTGGCGGAGGCAATTGCGCTTCTTTGTTCACCGCGCTCCGCGTCCACCACTGCTTCGGTACTGCGAGTCGATGGGGGCATGACCAACTTGCGCCTGTGACGACCGTCTAAGAAGACCTCCGCTCACGACACCCCCGTCCAGGCCGGGCTCGCCGCCTCCACCAACGCGGAGTCGCTACGGGAGGGGTTCGACGCGGAGACAGGCGCGGTTGCGGGTCTGCGTGCCTCGACCGGGCCGCGCAGTTGACGGGCGTGATGACTGCGGGACCGCTGACGACGAATTTCTCCGAGGAACTCATGGGCACGCCCACTGTGGCCCGGGCCGCCATCCTGGACAGCCTCTCGCAACGACTACTCACCCGGCGCATCACCACCAACCCGGAGATCCTCGTCAGCTACGCCCACGACCAGGCCGAGTGCGCCCCATGGGAGCTGCCGGTCTGCCTGCTCCGCCCCCGCAGGGCCGAGGAGGTCCAAGCCGTCGCCCGCGCGTGCATCCGGTACCGGCCGCCCGTCGTCGCGCGGGGCGCCCGGACCGGTCTCTCCGGCGGAGCGACCGCGCCGGCCGGCAGCGGTCCCCGTGTGGTCCGCAAAGGTTCAACAGGACCCGTCACAAACTTCGCCATGCTCAGCTGGGCGTCTTCTGGTCCAGGACATCCGCATCTGGCCACGTCCGCACGACGTGTCTTGACCACCATTTGACCACCATCGGGCCCCATTCTGAGCAGTCCGTCTTCGTCCTCGGTGGTTCCGTATGCCGACTGAACTGCGAAAACTAACGTCAGCGGACGGATTCGAACATACGGCCGACGCCTGGGGTTAAGGGCCGCCCGGCTGCAACCAGGTACGTCATTCCGCCGTCGTCAAGCCAGCCGCAGCATGCAGTCTTTCGGCCATGGCCAGACGCCCGGTGGGGAGATCCTCAGACGGCCGCGGGACGGTGCCACTTTGGTAGCCAGTCGACCTCATTCAAGGTCGTTCGTGGTCGTTCGCCGCGGATCCCACTGGCCGCTGACCTTTGCAAATGGACGACTGTGGACCTCCGCGAACCCCTCTCAGCCGCTCTGGCAGTGCGGTGGCACGACCGGACCTCCACACGGCAAGTGTGAGGGCCGACCGTCCGCAGCCGTCCGCAGCGGTACGAGGGCCGAGGCGCCCTGAAGGCGGCCTCAGGGCCATATCAGGAAGCTGAGTGCGCTTCCCACATGGGGCAGACCGTTGGGCTCTACTTCCGGGCCCTGACCGCTGGGCCGGAGCAGGTGCCGGGCGGCGTCGACACCTCACAACTGCACACCCAGAAGTAGCTTGTGTCCGCCAAGTGGCGGCCGGCTCAACCATGCGACTTCTGTCGATGGCCATACTGGGAAGGGTGCGGGCCTGGACCCCGTCGACATGGATGGTATGGGCGTTTGCCAACAGCGCGCTAGGACACATTCGGGTCGGCTTCTCACTCCGACCGACCCCAGCGCGATGCCGGCGAAGCGTTGAGGTAGCGGGCCCTCGCCTCCGTCGCCGCCTGTCCACCGTTGGACCCGATGCCCTTCATCGAAATGGCAACGGATAGGGGCCACGGCGATAGGACCGAGGGATTCTGCTACCGAGCGCCATTGAAGGCGTGCGGGAGCGATGTGTACCCTCGCTCACTTACCGCAACCGTTCAGTTCCTAACAGTGAGCTACGCGCCAGTGGACGCCCCCTCGGGGCCGCCACCTCTGCAGCGCAGTCAAGCGACTATCGCCGAAGGGGCCATGCGGCCTAACATCTCGATATGTCCGCTACGGCGACAACAGTGGACCGCCCTGCCATGGACTCGCTGACCTCGGAGCAAGTCAGCCTACTACTGCGCAGCCTGAAGCTACACCGCTCTCTTCTAGATGCCACGCATCAGGATGCCGTCCGCCTTATGGACGGAACGAGGCCCTGCTACGTAGTCGACTACCAATTGCTTCACAGGTTCATGTACAACGAGGACGACAACGCAGAGGCATTAGTTGAGTTCTTGTACCTTCTTCAGCAGGACGAGGTTCAACTAATCCTTGGACACGGCACTGCTATAGAAATCCTCTACAGGGTGCAACGCACCACCGGAATACCCGTGCAACTACTCCAGTCCGTTTCCGGATACGAGTCCTTCATTGCGAGCTTCCCGATCCTCTCCACGAGGCTGGATGAGACTCTGGCAGATGTGGTGAAAGAGGCGCCGCAACACGGACGGGCAATCGCTCGCTTAGCAGACGTACTCCAACATAAGAACGTCCAGTACATATGGCACATCGAAGGACAGCGGGATGCGAGTGTTCTGGATCGTGAAGCTTACAATGCTGCACTCGGCGTACTAAACTCGGTCAGGAAGAAGAGGTACTACCCGAACGCAGCCGATGCGATGAATTTTGCCGACGTCGTCGGGCTTCGGCGACTGCAAGTGAATAACCCATCGGAAGCCTTCCCCTTCTTGCTTACCGATACACGCCCACTTCTTGATGAAGCACGTTGGGCCAATGACCCGGTCGCCGAGCGCCTGGCATACACCGGCCAAGTCTCCCGGAACCCGCTTACGGCGATTTACAGTCACCTATTCTTGCCGAATGACGTCACTTGGGCCCAAGAGGCCACGACCAAGACCATAGATCTAGCCTTCGAGATTGCTCTGCTGGAACGCACCCTCAGGAAGTCAAAGGGATACAAGCAACGAGTTTCTCTTCACGAGGGCGACGACTGGGAGGACATAGCCACGCACAAGCGGGTCACTCCTTCTCTGTCGAGGCAACTTACGCTCCTGTCTGATTTCCTCAGCGACCCAATCGTGACCGAGTTTCAAAGGATATACGACAATAGCCGATTAACCGTCGCGAACTGGACGGCCCAGCGCGGCGATGTTAACCCAATCGACTCTCCCCAACGTGTCTTTGACGTCGTGATGAGCGTTGCAAAGGTACTAAACGAGCAGGCGCAGCCGGATACCGGCGTCGCCAACCTGTGGAGCTCTCTTCTTGAAAGACACATTGACCCTTCGCCCGAGTGGACCACACTCACCTACCGTCAGACAGGGCAGTCGAGACCGGCGGGTTACTATCTTCAGGTTGAAAGACAAGCGAAGTTCACAACTTTTCGTTGGCCGAACGGAACTGAGACGCCGGACTTGCTGAAGGCCTTTACAGCTGCCTTTCGAAGGCATGGCGTCAGCGAAGTGGTGTTCTATGCCGGAACGGACAGTGAAGTTATTAGCTTCCGGTGCATCTTGCCAGTCACTAATGAGGACTTGCGATCTGGTATTCAGGAAGCTTCGGAGAAGATTGAAGGCCTAGGTCAGGTCCTGTGGCTGCGCATGAGCCATGAATTGTTTGACCTGTACGCGGACCTGATCCTTACGGAAGGGCCTGACGAGGATTCGATTATAGGCGTATCAGTAAGTAGCGAGGACGCGTTGGATGGGGGTCATCTGCGCGAGCTCTATTGGGCTACCTCCCGACGATTCTTGTTCGGATCCTGGTTTGATTCCGTAGTTGCTGACGCTACAAGCGGGCAGTTCGGGCTAAATGGTGCAGACGCATGGTAAGTGGTGCAGGCGCGAGTTCATGCGGGGTGTAGGCAAGGAGATTCAGGAGGGAGGCGGCCGCGGTGCCTCTAACCGAACCCGTCCGAGTGGGTGGCATCGTCCTAGATAGATCGATGGACGGCTGGGATTGGACTGATCACGCATTTATTGATGGCAAATTGACGGTCGGGCACTACTACCAGCCGCATCCGCCATCCCCGGATTACACCAACAACGGATATCTTGACCACTATCTAGTTTATCGAAATTACACTCTGCGAGAGCCTGTAGAGTTCCAAGTGTCACGAGGCACGATAGCCGTAAGCGAAGGCTCATACGAGTTCGACACCGCCAAGGCGAAGGGGAAAGACTTCTACTCGTTCCGCGTCCCAAATGCGCGAAGCCCGATTGGCTCAGGGGAGGGATACAGGGGTCCCATTGGGCACCTTCGCCGGGGGCAAGGGCGAATCCAGACCACCGTAGTGCTTGAGAGGAATGGGCAATCTGCCACCACAGCGGACGCTGTAAGATTGGAGAGCGACGGAGATTGGAGCCCCATGCAGTGTCCCTGCTGTGCACGGCTGTTCCATTTATCATAGCCTCTTTGGGATACTGGTCGACTTATAGAGCCTTCTTTCTGGAGGAATTGAGCCAGCGCCCGTGGGCATGGCAGTGGCGGCTGACTTTTCCGATCTTTGCCTCGACGGCGACTCCGCTCGTGTTGGTGGCCACTGTTACGGGGTCAAGGTATGCGGTCCCATTGGCTGCAACAGTGGTCGCGGGGCTTGTAACTGGAATCTCCTCAATGACGCTACTATCCGTCGGGGAAGGTGGCGAAGGGGAGGGTCAAAAGAGGCCTGAGGGCTATTTCTTCTTCAATATGCGCAGTAAGGTTAAAGTCTTTCGTAAGAGGCGTCTCAAGAGGGTGACGTGGGCAAGAGTGGTATTTATCATCGGATTGCTTATTATAGTTGGCCAAGGTGCAACGAACGTCGTCGTTGCTTCTCTGGCGAGAAGTTCCGATACATCCTCTCCGAGCGCGCCAGTGAGTCCCCAGCCTTCGAGGCCCTAGCCCGGATCTTTCGTGATCTTGTTGATCATCCTGCTCGTCGGGGTGCTGGTCCCGCGTGAGCATGAGAATGGCATCGGGGTGTGACGCTTCGCCCGAGGTCGCTCGGGTGGGCGCCGGTTCCACTGGCCAGCCGGGTCCTTGGGGCGTCGGGACGGAAGTCAATGGGCTCAGCCGGAGGCCACTCGTGGAGTCGCAGTCAGCCGGGTCAGCGCGTGAAGAGCTTGGAGCGCGAGCGCGGTGAATGGGGCGGCGGCGGCCAGGTGCAGCAGCCGTCGGCGGCCGGTGCGGGCTGCCCGGGCGGGAATGGAGAACAGCCGCAGGCGTAGCCGCTTGGGCTCCCACCGGCGGGCCGGATGCTGGGTGAGGGGCGAGGGTCTGCGTCCAGGCGGTCAGGTCGCTGGCCAGCGCGACGATCGTGCACCAGATCTGGTTCTGGGCGAAGTCGTGCAGCGGCAGGTTGGCCAGCCCGGTGTCCTTGGCGCAGCGGATGCGGTCCTCGCATCGTGCCCGGCGGCGGTGCCGCAGCTCCAGGTCGGCGAGCTGTCCGCGGGTGGTGTTGGTGACGAAGGCGGTGATGCGCCCGTCGATGTCGGTGATGCGCAGCTGCGCGCCGGGGTGCGGGCGTTCCTTGCGCACGATCAGCCGCATTCCGGCCGGCCAGGAGGTGAGGGTGAACAGATCGGTGACCTCGGCGACCCAGGCGCCGGGACGGAGTTGACCGTCGGCGTCATAGGCCGGCCCCCACACCTCGGCCGGGATGGTCGCCAACTTCTGCTGGATGCTGGCCAGGTCCCCGGGCAGGGAGAACCCGACGGAGTAGGACAGCCGCCGGCGGGTCAACCACGCCAGCAACTCATGGGTGCCACCAGCGCCGTCGATGCGGATCAGCACCTTCTTCCCACGGGTGTGCCCGCCGGGCAGTTGGGTCAGTGCCGCGCGGAGCACCGCGATGTGATCGACGACGGTGTTGGAGCCGGCGTTGCCCGGCCGCAGCACGAAGGCCAGCGGCTCCCCGGTGCCCTGGGCCCCGTGGTCGCAGAAGGCCCACAACGGGTGGAAGCCGAACCCCCGCTTGAACGTCGGCGCCGCGGACTCCTTCTCACTGTGGGCGCCGACGAGGGTCGCGTCCACGTCGATGACCAGCGGCGAGGAGGCATCCGCGGCGTGGTCGGGGGCATGCTCGCCGGCCAGCGACCACGCCCGCGCCCGGGCCGCCGCCCGAGCCGTGTTGATCGCCGCGAGTGCGGCCGGGGCATCGGCGGCCAGCGCGTCGATGCACCGGGAGACGGTCGGATCGGAGGCCACCAGCCCGAACACCTCCGGGGCGGCCCGCAGCTGCGCGAGATCGGCCAGACAGTCCCCGCCGATCGCGAGACTTACCGCGAGATCGAGCACGATCTTGCCCGGGTCGTGGCGGGCCAGCGGCTTGCCCCGCGGCGTCAACGCCTCGGCCAGCGCGCTCGTGAGCTCGACTGCCTGCGCAGTCCTGAGTAGGACCGTGCTGCCGGCATGCGGCACGACACTCGACCCGGCGCCATCCACTGTTGAGGCCGGGTAGGGCCCGGTAGTCTTCTTCACCAGAAAGGTGCTCCGGTTCCTGCGAGGTTGTGGTCCTAGACAAACCTCATTCTCCCAGGTCAGGAGCACCTTTCCTATATCTCGGACCGGACGATCACGGTCCGGCGCGAAAGCCCCGGGCTAGTTCGTAGGCGGGTGAGAAGGCCGGCGATGGCTACGGCGCGAGCCTGAGGCTGGGTGCCCTAAGTGGGCCGTTATGGGCCACACCAGCGGCTACTCGTCGATGCGCTCGGCCGCCGCGAGTAGGTCGTCGTGAAGCAGGTTCTGAGCCCCAAGGATCTCGACTCCAACGAGTCGGCCGCCTTTCCAGTCCATGATCACCTCGCCTGGCGTTCCAGGAGGGGTTGGGCACTCCAGGTTCTGGCGGATGTCAGTGACGTCGTTGTCGGTGAGCGAGATGTAGGCGGCGTCGGCCTCTGCGTCGTATGTGACATGCACGCCGCCAGCGTCCGGCAGCCGTATGTGGCATGTCGCCCTGGGCTGTGTCAAGGATCCTGGACAGGTCCTCGGGTTGATCACGCTGCGGCGTTTGCCGCGGTTCGGTAGTCGGTGAGTGCTTCGAACGGCGTTCGGTAGCCGAGGGTCGAGTGCAGTCGCCGGCGG
>JAODMX010000367.1 GCA_025464735.1 Frondihabitans sp.
CCGACCCGAACCTGGTCGCATTCGGCGACCGTTTCTTTCTCTACCCGACCACAGACGGGAGTGATGGGTGGGCAGCCGACTCCTTCAGAGCTTTTTCTTCGGCTGACCTTCGTGTCTGGACCGACCACGGGCCCATCTTTTCTGTCGCCAACGACACCGTCTGGGCGACAGGGCATGCCTGGGCCCCGGCGGCCGTCGAGCGCAACGGCCACTTCTACCTCTATTACACGGCTGAAGGAAACATTGGCGTCGCCAAGGGCGACGACCCGCTCGGTCCATTCACCGATCTGGGTCGCCCTCTCGTGAAGGGGAATGTCTACCCCGGCCAAACCATCGACCCGTCTCTGTTCGCCGACGACGACGGCGTCGTTTACCTCCTGTGGGGAAACGAAGCGGCACACGTCGTGCCGTTGAACGACGACATGATGTCTTTCGATCGTGATCTCGTGACCTCGTTCGTTCCGACGGGATTCCGAGAGGCCGCCTGGATCCACAAGCGGGCTGGCATCTACTACCTGTCCTGGTCGGAGAACGACACGCGAGAAGCCGGCTATCGGGTTCGTTACGCCACCGGCTCAAGTCCTGTCGGCCCGTGGCGAGATCAGGGCGTTCTCGTTGAAAAACGAACCGAACTCGGGATCCTGGCAACCGGACACCACTCCATTACCCAGGTGCCCGGCACCGACACCTGGCTGATCGCCTACCACCGTTTTGCCATCCCCGATGGGAACGGCTACAGACGTGAAATCGTCATCGACGAACTTCACCACGAAGCAGGCGGACTTCTTCGTCCCGTCTCGCCAACCCGAGTCCAGGCCGATCTGACAGGCCTGTTCCCCGCGCCATCCGCAACACTCCCCCCACCCCGCACCGAAAGGTAAGCAATGTCGCTCCTTCGCTCCACCACACCGCACAAGGTCAACAAAGCACGGTTCCGTCGAGCTCCCCTGCTCGCTGGAGTCGGTTTGGCCGCCGTCTCCGCGCTCATCCTCTCCGGATGTTCCGCCTCGGGATCCGGCAGCTCAGCCAACACCGTCAGCTTCCTTTCCTGGGACAACGCCGCGACGATGAAGCCCGTCATCGCGGAGTTCGAAAAGGAGAATCCGAAGATCACGGTCCAGATGTCCTACGCGCCACCGGTGCCCCAGTACATCTCGAAACTGCAGACGGAACTAGGTGCCGGCACCGGCCCCGACGTGTTCATCATCACGGCGGAGAACAAGGTCCAGCTCGAAAAGGATCACTTCGTCAAGGACCTCACGAACGAACCGTTCGTTTCCAACATCGCCTCGGCGGCCAAGGAGACCTACACAAAGGACGGCAAGCTTTACGGCATTGCCACGTCCTCCTGGGGCGGCGGAATCCTCTACAACAAGGCTCTCCTCGCGAAGGTCGGATACACGCAGGCTCCCCAGACGTGGGACGAGTTCCTCACGCTGTGCAAGAAGCTGAAGGCTGCGGGAATCACGCCGTTCTACGAGGGCGGTGACGGCCTCAGCGTGAGCCTCGCGGCTCTCCTCGGCATTGAGAATGCCAGTCTGGGCGGCAAGATGGACGCCGAGATCTGGGCCGGTAAGACCACGTTCGAGAAGACCTGGACAAAGCCCCTCGAGATCTGGAACGAGCTCTTCACTCAGGGCATCGAGCCGCGAAGCGTCGCCGGGCTCACGAGCGCCAACGTCACCCAGCAGTTCGAAAAGGGCTCGGTGGCCATGATCACCACGGGCTCGTGGGGCCTCGGTGCGATCCAGGCCGCGGCGCCGAAGTTGAGTCTCAACTTCATCGCCGTTCCCGGTGTCAGCTCGACCTACTGGGCCGGTGCGGTCTCTCCCGGGTACGCCATCAATATCAAGACGCAGCACACGGCCGCCGCGGAGAAACTCGTTTCCTTCCTCCAGAGCGCCAAGGGCGTAGCGGTGTACCAGAAGCAGACGGCATCGATCACGACCACGAAGGACTACACGCCGACCCTGGATCCGGCGCTCGCCACGATGGCTCCCGCAGTTCGAGACGGTGACTTCTACCTTCCCCAGGTCACCTGGCCCGACAACAATGCCGCCCTGGGAACAGAGGTGACGGCACTGCTGCAGCAGATGATCCAGGGTCAAATCACCCCCAAGCAGGTCGCCCAGGGCATGGACAAGAAGCTGGCCTCGCTCCAAAGCAACGGCTGATTGAACTCACGGACGGGGCCGACCTGATTCGGCCCTGTCCGTGCTCTACTCCCAAAGGACTCTTAGACATGGCTCTTGACGCCCCCACTCGACAGGCCGCCTCCGGGCGGCCGTCCGTTCCCGTTAACCGCTCCCTCGCTGTGGGTAGCGGCGAACGCCGCCGAACCTGGCTCTACAAGGTCAAACAGACTGCCACGGGCAACATCTTCCTCATCCCGATCGCACTCGTCTTCGTGGTCTTGTACGTGATCCCAATGGGGCAGTCATTCTGGTACAGCCTGACCGACTACGACGGCTACGCCACTCCGACGTTCATCGGGCTGAAGAACTACATCAGCATCTTCCAGGACTCCTCGATGCTGTCGGCCCTGAGCTTCACGCTCCTCTATGCGATTGCGACGACCGTCATTGTGACCGTGTTCGCGATCCCGCTCGCGCTCGTGCTGAACCGGAAGTTCATCGGCCGCAATTTCGTCCGCAGCGTCTTCTTCTTCCCAGCCGTCCCCAGCGTCGCGATCCTCGGGCTGGTGTGGGGGTTCATTCTCAGCCCCCTCGGCTCCGGCGTGCTCAACTCCGCCCTCCACGTCATCGCGGGGATCGGGCCGATCGGCTGGCTTTCCGACTCCACCCTCGCCCAGATCTCGGTCATCGGTGTGGCCGTGTGGAGCCTGACCGGATGGCACGCCATCCTCTACCTCGCCTATCTCCAGTCGATTCCGGGGGACTACTTCGAGGTCGCCACCATCGACGGAGCCTCGCGGTGGCAGAGTTTCCGCTACATCACGCTGCCGCTCCTCGTCCCCGCGATCAGCGTCAGCCAGCTGCTGCTCCTGACCGGGGGGCTCAAGGTGTACGACCTGCCGTTCACGTTGACCCAGGGCGGCCCCGGGTTCGCAACCCGCACCCTCACGCAGTCCCTCATCGACGACGGCATCGCGCAGTCCCTGGTCGGACGGGCCTCGGCTCTCGCGGTCCTCTTCCTCCTGGTGGTCGCGATCATCGTCCTCGGCCAGTTGGCCCTCTCTCGACGTCTAGAAAGGCGCTACTCATGAAACAGCAACGCCACATCCTGACGACAGTGCTGATGGTTCCGCTCGGCGCCCTGATCGCCGTGCCGTTCTACTACATCGTCGTCAACACCTTCAAGACGCAGGAGCAGACGGCGAACACGCCCCTCTCCCTCCCGACTTCGCTCAACTTCAGCAACTACATCACCGTGTTCCAGAACACGCCGCTCGTCCAGAGCTTCTTCAACACGCTCTACGTGACCGCGTTCTCGATCGCCCTGATGCTGCTCATCGGGTCTCTCGCCGCGTTCGGCATGCTCATCGGGAAGGGGCGTCTGACCGCTGCCTTCGGCGTGATCCTGGTCATCGCGTTTCTCGTCCCGGGACAGGCGACCCTGATCCCGCTCTATCGGATCCTGGTCGGGTTTCACCTGGTCGACTCTCTGAACGGTCTGATCGTTCTCTACAGCGCTGGCTCGATCTTCTGCTACTTCCTGATTCTCGGGTACATGAGGACCGTCCCGGGCGAGATCATCGAGGCCGCCACGATCGACGGCGCCGGCCCGCTGCGGATCTACTGGACGCTGATCCTGCCCCTGATCCGACCCATCCTCGTCACGGTCGGCGTCTTCCAGACCATGTGGGTGTGGAACGACTTCATCACGCCCAACGTGTTCATCTCATCGCCGTCGAAGTCCACACTGGTTCTGCAGGTGTACTCGGCCGTCGGACAGTTCACTACCAACTGGCCCGCATTCATGACATTGAGCGTTATTGCCCTCTTTCCGATGCTGGTGTTCTTCATCTTCATGCAACGCCACATCGTGTCGGGACTGGTGCAGGGAAGTATTAAAGGATGAGCCGCTACGTTTTTTCCTATTTCATCAACCAGTCTGCGGACGACGGCGAACAGGTACGATTCGCTCGATCTGTCGGCGACGACGGTCTGCGCTGGGAGCCGCTGAACGGCGGGCGACCTGTGCTGACCTGGACCGGTGGCCGGGGCGGCGCACGGGATCCGTTTCTCCTCCGGGCCGCCGGGCTTCCGGGAGAAACGGCCGCCTTCTACCTCCTGGCAACCGACATGCGTGCCCACGGCCACGACACGAAGGACTTCTGGGAGGCCGACCAGCGCCACGGGAGCAGGTCGATCGTGGTGTGGGAATCAGTCGATCTCGTGACCTGGTCGGAGCCGAGACTGGTCGAGGTGTCTCCCCCCGAGGCCGGCAACACCTGGGCGCCCGAGGCCACGTTTGACCCGGTCGCGGCTGAGTACTTCGTCTACTGGGCATCCAAACTCTACGAGGACGATGGATCCGGCACTCGCGTCGACGAGTCCTACAACAGGATGCTCGCCTCGACGACACGAGACTTCCGCTCGTTCTCCGAGGCGGTGGTCTGGGCGGATCCGGGTCGCTCGGTCATCGATGCCACGATTATGCACGACGGCGAGTACTTCTACCGGTTCCTCAAAGACGAGCGCACCCCGGATTCGTCGACACCGGAGGCGAAGTTCATCACGGTCGAGCGGTCGACCAATCTGCGCGCGACCGAGTGGGAGCCCGTGACCGACGGTGTCGGGCGGTCCATCCCCGGTCATGATGGCCTCGTTCACGGCGAAGGGCCCATCGTGGTGGCGCGTGACGGCGACGGTTCCTGGGTTCTGCTGATCGACGAGTTCGGTCTGCGCAGTTACGTTCCGTTCGTCGGGGATTCCCTCGACACGAACGAGTGGCGGATCGCAGACGACTACCTGATGCCGCCGGGCGCGAGACACGGTTCTGTGCTCGCGGTGACGGAGGAGGAGTGGGAACGACTCGGATCCGCCTGGCCCGCTCAGTGAGCACCCTTCGGCCGGACGCCTTCGCGACTCCGTACCGGGACCCTGTCTTCGACGGAGCCACCGATCCGGTCGTCATTGCCGACCCCGTCCGCGGCGGTTGGCTTCTGTTCTACACGCAACGTCGAGCGACGCTGGATCTGAACGGCGTCGAATGGATTCACGGGACTCGCGTCGGCGTTTCGAGAAGCCTTGATGCCGGCGTGACCTGGATGTACGAGGGAACAGTTGCCGGACTGGAGAACAACTCGCGAGCCGGACGAGAACAAACCCACTGGGCGCCGGACGTCATCCGAATCGAAGACCGGTGGCTGATGCTGCTGACCGTCGTTGACGGCATCCACAGCGACTGGTCCGGTGAGGCGAGCATCGAGCAATTCGAAAGCATGGATCTCCGCTCCTGGACCTGGTCGGGACGAGTCCCGCTTGCGTCGCCACGCGTCATTGACGCGGCGATTGCCCGTGGTGACGACGGCCGCTATCGGCTGTGGTTCAAGGACGAGACGAGAGGATCCACGACCTACGTCGCTGTCACCAGCACTCCTTCCGACGCCTCGTCCTGGCGCGAGGACGGGGAAGTCATCTCGGGACGACCTCACGAGGGGCCGAAAGCCTTCCGCCTCGGATCCTGGTGGTGGCTCATCGTGGACGAATGGCGTGGCCTTGCCGTGCACAGATCCCGCGACGGGATCCAGAACTGGACACGCCAGGTCGCGAACGGAGGTCTTCTGCTCGAGGCGGCCGAAGACTGGGAGGGACGGTCTCTCAAGGCGCATCATGCTGATGTCGTTGCGCTCGAGCGTGACTCAGCTGGTCGCGACCGGGCTTTGATCGTCTACTTCACTCACCCGGGGGAGCGCAGGAGCCATATCCGGTCGGCCGTCCTGGTCGAAAATCACGGGACCCTGTCCGTTCTCGAGTGACACCCGCCCGGGGAAGCCGGTTGCTTCCCTCCGTCAAAAAGAAGAGGACCACGATGACCGAACTTTCGAGACCGACCACGCCCCCGCGCGGATGGAACAGCTGGGACTCCTTTGGTACAGCCATCACGGAAGAGGAGGTTCTGGCCAACGCCGCGTTCATGAGTGCGAACATGCTCGAGTTCGGATGGGACACCATCGTGGTCGATGCGCAATGGTTCGAACCCAACGCGAGAGCTCACGGCTACAACGAAGACGCCGACGTGCTGCTCGACGAGTACGGACGACCGCAGCCCGTGCCGAACCGATTCCCCTCCGCCGCCGGTGGCAAGGGTTTCGCCCCGCTCGTCGCACAGGTTCACGACCTCGGTCTGAAATTCGGCCTGCACATGATGCGAGGCATTCCCCGGCGAGCTGTCAACGCCGCGCTCCCGGTCGAAGGAACG
>JAODMX010000376.1 GCA_025464735.1 Frondihabitans sp.
GCGGCGACGATCATGACGGTCGTCTGCGCGGGCTTCGCGACGAGCGAGATGGCCGTGGCTGCGTCGATCGCTTTCGGTCTCGTCGTCGGAGTCCTTGCCGACGCCTTCCTGGTGCGAATGATAGTCATGCCCGCCCTGCTGACGTTGATGGGTGAGTCCGCGTGGTGGATGCCGAAGTGGCTCGATCGCATCGTCCCCGACCTCGACGCCGAAGGGCACTCGCTCGACAGAGTCGACGTCGCCGCGGACGAAGTCCGCGACCAAGCTCTCGAGCCGGTCGGCTAAGCGGCGCTGCGGCACGAGGTGGGCGATCGTCTGGTCGCCCACCTCCCGCGTCTCCGGTCGGTGGACAGCGCTACCGACCACCGCATACGTTGTCCCTGTTGTGCAGGCCCGGTTCCACTGACCGTTGGAGTGACTGATGAACCTTGATCTCGAAGGAAAGGTCGCTGTCGTCACGGGCGCGAGCCGCGGTATCGGCCGCGCGACGGTTAACGCGCTACGTCGAGAAGGTGCCCGGGTCGCGGCGGTCTCGCGCGGTGCGGCCGGCGAGGCCAGCAGCGAAGACCTGGTCTGGATCCGCGCCGACCTGATCCTGCCCGACGCTCCAGCGGCCGTGACGGCCGAGGCGCTGAAGGCGTTCGGCGGAATCGATCTGCTGGTCAATAACGTCGGCGGAGGGAGCCGCCTGGGCCTGGCAGATTTCGCCACTCTCACCGATGACGATTGGGACGACGCGATCGCCACCAACCTCATGTCTGCGGTTCGGATGACCCGAGCGGCCCTCCCGTACCTCGAGTCGAGCGGCGGTGCGATCGTCAACGTTTCCTCGATCGGTGCCCGCAAGCCGGAGGGACCGCCACTGGCGTACAACATCGCCAAGGCCGCGCTGACGGCCCTGGGGCACGGTCTTGCAGTAGAACTGGGGCCCCGTGGGATCCGGGTGAACACCGTCTCGCCCGGCCCGACGAGAACCGCGATGTGGGAGTCGCCGGAAGGACTCGGAGGCCAGCTCGCTGCAATCCTCGGGGCTCCCATTGACGCGATTGTTGCCGGCGCACCGGCGCAGGTCGGCATGGTGACCGGCCGCATCTCCGAACCGGAGGAGGTCGCCGATCTCATTGCCTATTTACTGTCACCCCGCGCAGCGAACATCACCGGCGTCGATTACCTCATCGACGGTGGCGCGACGCGTGCGGTGTGACGTACCAGCGCGGCGATGCAACTAAACGACTGTTTTGTTCTTAGCATTGGTCCGTTGGGGAGAACGGAGCAGACGGATGCCCAGACGGTATGACAGCGCGGAGAGCGCCAAGCTCCTGCTCGAGGCGAGCGGCATCGAGTTCGCCCAGAAGGGCATCGGAGGAGCTCGGGTCGACAAGATCGCCGATCGCGCGGGGGTGAACAAGGCTGCGATCTACACGTACTTCGGCAACAAGGAGGACCTCTTCGGGGCTGTCCTCCACAAGCGTCTCGGCGAACTGGCCGAGAACGTCGTGGTCCGTAGCGAAGATGTTCCCGCGTACGTCGGTCAGCTGTTCGACTTCCTCTGCGAGCATCCGGAGATCGTGCGCCTGTACGAGCAGGAGGGCATGCACTTCGCTCCCGAAGACGCCCCGGATTTCGACCACCGCGAGAAATACCACCAGGACCGAGTCGCTCTCATCCGGGAAGCCGCGCAGGGCGACGACCCCGACGCCGAGGCGATGTTTCTGAGCCTGATCGCACAGGCGTACTGGTTCTTCGCCGCGCCGCAGGTCGTACGGATGATTTTCGGCCCGCTCGACGACGCGGAGACAAAGCGGCGGTACCGCGCCCAGATCGTTGAAACAGCTCGACGTGTGGTCCGGGCTGACTGACACGCCAGGGCGCAACGGGATCCTGGTGGTCGACTGAACGCTTGCATCTGCGGCTACGAGGCGTAGAATAAAAACAAACGTTTAGATCTATCAGGGAGTTCATCATGACATCACTCACCATCAGGGTCACCGGACACGGCATCGTCCGCACCGATTCTCCGTTGTCGGTCGTCGTTCGCGACGGTCGCGTCAACGGCCAGGGCATTGTTGGCCACGAGGGTCGGCCCGCTACGACCCGACAGACCGCCGATCTTGCTGCCGGGCACGCCATCCCTCGGCGCACGTCGCCAGCTGCGGCAGTCCTCGGTCGTCGCTCGGGTCGCGTCGGCGGACACGCTGCGCTTCGCTAGACCGGTGCGGATCTGGCCGCGCAGGGCCCGGTCACGAGGTGACGTCGAACAGGTCCAGTCCGGCCGCCAGTGCCACGCTGCGATAGGCAGCGGCGAGGCTTGCCGGTGTCTCGTGGGCGTTGAGTCCGCTCGGGTTGGGAACGACCCACAGGGGTCGGCCCGCCAGGGTCTCCGTCTGCAAGCCCGCCGTCGCCCGGGGGCGCCGAAAACCCAGCCGGTACGCCGAGATTCCCAGGAGGGCGACGGCGCGAGGCGACATCGCAGCGACGCGTGATTCGAGGGCGGCGGCTCCCGCCGTCAGCTCCTCGACGGTCAACTCATCGGCACGCGCCGTTGCGCCGGCGACGATGCTCGTGATGCCGATGCCTCGCGCCATCAGATGATGCAGGTCGTCCGGATCGAATCCGTGTGACGCGTCGATGAGGCGATCAACGATGCCCGCCCGGTAGAGAGCGGGGTAGAAGCGATTGCCTCGTCGGCTGAAATGTGCCTGCACCGCAACCGTCAGGAGCCCGGGGTTGATCCCGACAAAGAGCACGGAGACGCGTTCGGGGACGAGATCCGGCAGCGTCTTGCCGCGGTACGTCAGCAGCTCGGCGCGGGAGAAGGTCACGCCCGCAGCCTAGCGACGAGCGCCGTCGGCCTCGATCGTGCCTCCGTCACGAGCTTGCCTGGCGGGACCGCCGCGCGATACGGTTCAGATTCCGGGCGTGACCTAGCACGCCTCGGTCATCTCGTGGCCCAGACCCTGCTGCAGGCGGTATCCGTACTGCAAACCAAAGGGGTCGTCGTGCTCGACGCCGTTCTGCATGTCTTCGTTCGTCCGCTCGTGGCCCTGTGGCTGTGGGGAAGCGACCAGTCCTGGCGTCGGTCGCCGGTCGCGAACGACTCGCCGCACGTTCATGCTCCCGGGACCGACCCGGATCGCATCCTCGTGACGGGCGAAGGGGCGTCGGCCGGTCGGGGAGTGCTGACCCATGACCTGGGTCTCCCTGGCTACCTGGCCCGGAGCGTCAGTGTCATCACCGGACGGGCGACAGACGTCGACATCGTCGTCACGACGCAGATGACAGCCGCCACCTGTTTTCCGGCGATCGCCAGTCTCGACCTGGCTCGCTTCGACGCGCTCCTGTTCTCGCTCGGCGCCAATGAAGCTCTCTCGCTCACCCCGGTGCGAGCCTGGCGACGGGATCTCGAGCTCCTCCTGAACCGAATCGAACGGGAGGTGACGGGTGGCGCGTGGACGGTGGTTTTGTCCATTCCGTTCTTCTCGGTGAATCCGGACTTCCCCGGCTTCCTGGCCTGGGTGGTCGACCGCCATGTCCAGCGACTGAATGCCGCAACACAGGACCTTCTCGAGTCTCGCCCGTCGGTCTCGTTCGTCCCGTTCGCTCACGGTGAGGTATACGAAGCCAACGGCGCCCATGCCTACGATCGCTGGGCATCGAGCATCGCCCCCTGGATCACGGAGCATCTGGACGCTCCCACCGAGCGAGGCTTCCCCTCTCCGGTGCCCGACGAGATCGCACGCCAGCGGGCACTCGAGGACCTCGGTGTGCTCACGCGAGCGCCGGACCCCGCGTTGGTGCGCCTGACGATGACGGCCAAACGCATCTTCGGAGCATCGATTGCCGCCGTCACTGTGATCGACAGCACCGCGCAGAAGATGCTCGCGGCCACGGGAATCCCGCCGGACGACGTGACTCGCGCGGAGTCGTTTTGTGACATCACGATCCGTCGGCCGACCCATTTCGTGGTCGAAGACACCACCGTCGATCCCCGGTACGCCGACTACTCGACCGTGGCGGGGAGCCCGGGGGTCCGCTTCTACGCCGGTTATCCGATCGAGTCACCCGACGGCTACCGGATCGGCGCCTTCTGCGTGATGGACACGCAGCCGCGCAGCTTCGCACCGGGCGACATGCAGGCACTCCGAGACCTCGCGCACAGGGCTCAGGAGATCGTCTGGGCTGCGGCTCGCGCCTGACGGGCACACGTCGAGTGGTGCCCAGGCGCGCCTGATCGGCCCGGCCCGGGTGGCAACGGAACCGCTGTCTGCGGATCGGTTGTCACCCGGACGGGCCGAGCGGTGTCAGTTTCTCGAGGTGCGGGTTATCGGTGGGTACGTCGACGCAGGGTAAGGAAGAGGCCTCCCAGCAGCAGGAGAAGGAAGCCGGCGGCCAACGGTGCGACGGGGGATTCGCTGCCGGTGAAGGCGAGCGAGGAGTCGGCGGCGACGGCCGTGGTGGCTCCGAGACCGGCGGCCACCAGTCCGGTGTCGCCCGAGGTGGCAGTCGTGGCGGTGGTCGACGTTCCGGGGCCGGCGGGGGTGGTGCCGGT
>JAODMX010000382.1 GCA_025464735.1 Frondihabitans sp.
AGTTCATCGGCTTGAGGTAGTAGTCGGCGCCCTGGCGGACGATCTCGCCCTCGTCGTTGCGCGCCTCGTCGAGGCGCATCGCCGGGAACATGCCGTCTTTGTACCAGTCGAGGTGCCCGGAGGTCTCGTAGAGGTTCGACTTCGTGATGTGCGGCGTGTACACGAACTCGTAGCCCTCTTGTTCGTGGCGCTGGCGCGAGTAGTCCTCCATCGTGCGACGGATGATGCCGCCTTTCGGGTGGAAGACCGCGAGGCCCGAACCGAGCTCCTCGGGGAACGAGAACAGATCGAGCTCAGCGCCGAGCTTGCGGTGGTCGCGTTTCGCGGCCTCCTCAAGGCGTGCGAGGTGCTCTCGCAGCTCATCTTTGGTCGCCCAGGCCGTGCCGTAGATGCGTTGGAGTTGCTTGTTCTTCTCGGAGCCTCGCCAATAGGCGGCGGCGATCCGCATGAGCTTCCAGCCGTTGCCGATCAGGCGCGTCGACGGCAGGTGCGGGCCACGGCAGAGGTCTCGCCAGATGACGTCGCCCGTCTTGGGGTCGACGTTGTCGTACACCGTGAGCTCGTGGCCGCCGACCTCGACAGACTCTGCACTGTCGGTGGACGACCCAGTGCCGGCGTCTTCGACGAGGTCAGTGCCGCCCTTGAGGCCGATCAGCTCCAGCTTGTAGGGCTCGTTCGCCATCAGCTCACGGGCCTGGTCTTCGGACACGACGCGGCGCACGAAGCGCTGCCCCTGTTTGACGATGCGCTCCATGCCCTTCTCAATGGCCTTGAGCGATTCGGGCGTGAAGGGCTCTTCGACGTCGAAGTCGAAGTAGAAGCCGTCGTCAATGGGCGGCCCGATGCCGAGTTTCGCCTCGGGGTTGATCGCCTGGACAGCCTGCGCCATCACGTGCGCGGTGGAGTGGCGGAGGATCTCCAGCCCCTGCGGCGACGAGATTGTCACCGGCTCGGCGATCGTGCCCGGCTCGAACGTCGCAGCCAGGTCGAACAGGGCGCCGTCGACGCGAACCGCCACCACGCTGCGGTCGGAGAAGAGCTCGAAGCCGGTCGTCGTCTCAGTGACCTCTCGCGGTTCTGGAGAGGGGATCACGGGGGCTACGGCGTCTGGCACGAGTCGTCCTTTTTCGTTAGCGGGAGTTTCCGCCAGTTTAGTCGTGGCTTCGTTGCATCACGACGATGCGGAGCGATATATCGACGTAGTATCGCTGGATGGTGGATGGGCGCTAGACTCGGTGAGTGTCCACCCTCGTCGACCTCCCCGTGCGCGTCGCCGTCCTGGGGCCTGTCCTCGTCCTGGAGTCGGGCGGAAGTGCCCTCGTCGAGCCGCCGAGCACCCGCGGTAAAGCTCTCGTCGCCACTCTCGCTCTCGCGAATGGCACGAGTGTTTCGGTGTCGAGGCTCGTCGATGAGCTGTGGGGTGACACTCCCCCGCGGGCCGGCAAGGCGGCCCTTCAGACCCTGGTCTCACGGCTGCGCCAGGTGTGTGCCGACGAGGTCATCGTGTCGACGCCCGGCGGCTACGCCCTCGGGAGCGGTGGCACCTCCGACTTTGCGAGTGCCGAGGCGGCCCTCACCGACGCTCGCCGGGCTGCACCGAACGATCCGGCGGTCGCGGAGCACACGACGTCTGCTGCCCTCGCCCTCTGGCGTGGCGAGCCGGGTGCCGACCTGGCCGAGGTCGATTTCGCGTCCGAATTGGCGGCCTCCGCAGCGCGGCTCCGTTCCGATCTGCTCCGCGTGCGGGCGGCCGCGCGATTCAGCGCCTCCGACTGGACTGGCTGCCTCGCAGACCTCGACGCAATCGGCGAGTCCGGTCGGCGTGACGAGGAGCTTGTTGCCCTCCAGCTGCGCGCACTCGACGGCGCCGGACGTCGCACCGAGGCTCTCCGCGCCTTCGCCGAGTTCCGAGAGCACCTCGCTGACGAGCTCGGCGCCGATCCGTCGCCCGCGCTGGTCCGCCTCCATACCGAGCTGCTTCAGGATCCTGCGGCACCGCGATCCTCGCGAGTCACGATCGGTCTCCGCGAAGCGCCAAACGACCTGATCGGTCGCGACGCCGACATCACCCGGGTCGAGGAGCTTCTTCGCCGCTCACGCCTCGTCACCATCCTCGGGCCGGGCGGTCTTGGCAAGACCCGCCTCGCGCAGGAGCTTGGACGCCGGGCGACGGAGACGACGGCCGGCGTCGTAGTCGTCGAACTCGCCGCTGTCCGAGCCGAAGAGGACGTCACTCTGGCGCTGGCGACGACGCTCGGGATCCGCGAAGCCAAGGTTGGGCGACTTCGCCTCAGCGACCCTGGCGTCCGGCAGTCCGTGCGCGAACTGATTCTGGCCGCTCTCACGGAGCGCTCGACTCTGCTCATCGTCGACAATTGCGAACATGTGATCGACGCTGCCGCGACCTGGGTCGCTGATATTCTCGCGTCGACGACCTCGGTTCGGGTGCTGGCGACGAGCCGTTCGCCGCTCGCGATCGGGGCCGAGCGGGTGCACCCCCTCGAGTCACTCCTCAGCACGGAGGACGCGACAGGCACTGCCGGCGCCGCCGTTCGACTTTTTCGCGAGCGAGCTCGAGCCGCGAGGCCGGGAGTCGTCCTGCCCGCCGAGGTCGTGGCGCGCCTGTGCGAGCGGCTCGACGGACTCCCCCTGGCCATCGAGCTGGCCGCAGCCCGGGTCCGGTCGATGTCCGTCGACGAGATCGAACGACGGCTCGGCAATCGATTCGCTCTTCTCACGGGTGGTGACCGGTCGGCACCGGAGCGGCACCGCACACTCACCGCCGTCATCGACTGGAGTTGGAACCTCCTCGGAGTCGACGAGCGTGCGGTGCTGCGGCGACTGTCACGGTTCCCCGACGGTTTCAGCGCCGACGCCGCACAGGCGGTCGGCGCGAACCCGGGGGCTGACGTCACCGACGCCCTCGACGGTCTCGTTGCGCAGTCCCTCGTGGCCGTTACGGAGGCGACGACCGGAACACTACGCTATCGCATGCTCGAGACGGTCCGTGAGTTCGGTGATCTCGAACTGGTCGCTGCCGGCGAGGGGGACCGGGTCGAGGCCTCGACGTACCGGTGGGCAGAAGACTTCTGCGCCGCAGAACTCAGTCGCCTTGACGGTTCGGATCAACTCGCCGCGTTCGGCGAGATGGCACTCGAACAAGACAACCTCGCGACAGTCCTCCGCACCGCCCTCGAAAGTCGCCGCACCGACGTCTGTATCAGCGTGTACGCAACTCTCGGCTACTTCTGGTCTCTGCGCGGCAACCACTCGGACATCAGCTCGTTCGGAACGATCGTCCTCGAGGTCTCTCGCGACTACGAACCCGATGCTGCGCACGCGGACGCGATGGCGCTGACACTTGCTCTTGGAGGCAGCATCTCCTTCGGCGGCGACCTGCGCGTCGGCTATCCCGCTCTCTCTCGACTCCGGAAGCTGCACGCGCGTCACATCATCACGGATGACCGGTTGCGGGCCATGATCGAGGTCCTCCTGGCCGCAGTGACGAGCATCGAGCGAATGTGGCAGGTCCTGCCGGGACTTGTCTCCTCGAGCGACCCGGTGCTGGCCGAGATCGGCGGAATCCTGCGCGCGCAGATGCTCGAGAACCGCGGGCTCGTCGAGGAATCGACGGCTCTTGCGTCGACCGCGTATGCGAGTGCTGTCTCCCGAGGCCACGTGTGGGCCTCCGCGACCTCGGCGAGTCTGCTTGCACAGCTGCATGCGCAGCGCGGCGACCCGGAGCAGGCGCTTGTGTGGGCTCTGCGGGCCAGCGAAGGTCTCGAGGCCATCGGGGCCCGGACCGACCTGCAGGAGCTCCAGCGTCGGATGGCGTCCGCCGAGATCGCGCTCGGTCGATTCGACGATGCACGGCTCATTTTTGAGAGGTTTCTCCGCGGTGACGAGGAGGTGCCGGCGATCGATCGGGACGACGTCCGCCTCATCGCGGCGACAGGGCTCGCCGAGATCGCTCACCGTGAGGGCCGTCCTGCCGAGTCCTTGGCAGGGTACGACGAGGCCGCAGCCGAGGTCGCCGGTGTTCGCGGCGGAATGGATCTCCGCCGCTGGCCGCAGCTGATCCTGTCGTCCGCAGCGGCTGTCGCGGCCCATGCGACGAGAGAGACAGGTCCCACAGACCCAGGGGCGACAGACCTCCTCGCCACGAACCTGCGGATCCGATTGCTGGCCATGAACCGGGTCGGCACCGGCTTCGAAGACACCCCCGTCGTCGGTGCCGCGGTGTTCGCCCTGGGGGCTTGGTTGCTCTGGCCGGCACGCGCCGCTACCGTGATCGCTTCCGAGGTCGGGCTGCAGCTCGTCTTCCTGGCCGTGAGGCTGAACTCGAGGCAGGACTTCGGATCGCTGGAGACCGCCTCGCTAATCGGATCGATCGATCAACGCTTCGACCCTGCGGTCATCGCCGCGGCGCAGGAGGCGACGGCGGACCTCACCCCGGCCGAGGCGCTGAAACGCGCTCATGCCCTGCTCGCGGATCCTCGGTTGAGGAATCCGTTCGACCGGGCGTGAACGCGTCGTTCTAGGGTGTGTCTCCCAATTGGTCCCAGCACCGGTGGCGAATTGAGAGGCACGCCCTAGGCCTTGCGCATGTAGGCGCGCACCGTGAGCGGCGCGAAGATCGCGACGACGATCGCGGCTCCGAGCAAGGCGAGCCAGACGTCCGATGTCCATGCGCCGGTGTTCGCCAGGGCTCGGACTCCCGACACGATGTGCGACACCGGGTTCACATTGGCGAACCACGCGAGCCACGACGGCAGGCTCTTCGTGGGGACGAACGCGTTGGAGAGGAACGTCAACGGGAACAGGATGAGGAACGAGATTCCCTGCACGCTTGAGGCGCTGCGAGCGACGACGCCGAAGAAGGCGAAGATCCAGCTGAGCGCCCA
The DNA here is from genome assembly GCA_025464735.1 of Frondihabitans sp. Next base: position 4,905 of record JAODMX010000382.1, read on the forward strand.
GGCGCAGACGATCACGAGAAGGCCAGCCACGACGACGAAGCCGAAGCCTCCGTCGGGGTGCCACCCGAGGATGATTCCCATCACCAGGCAGAGCGTCGTCGCGAT
>JAODMX010000400.1 GCA_025464735.1 Frondihabitans sp.
TCGTGGACAATCTCGACGGCCGCGAGAACGATGTGGTCGTTCTCGACCTGTCCCTCGGTGACGGCTCGACCGTCACGGACAACGTGAAACGGGTGCAGGCAACGGGCTCGGCTGTACTCATCCACAGCATCGCCGACCGCGTGGCTTCGGTGCGTGAGGCGCTCGCCGCCGGAGCCGCCGGGGTCATCCCGAAATCCTCCGCGACCAAGACCGTGATGTCCGCTGTCGAGACCGTCGCGCGAGGAGAAGTGCTCAACAACCTCGAATGGGCGACGGCGATCGATGCCGACCGCGATTTCGCCAAGGCCCAGCTGGGTCGTCGCGAGCGCGAGATCCTCCACCTCTACGCTTCCGGGCTTCCGCTCAAACTGGCAGCCCAGCAGCTCGGGATCGGTTATTCCACCGCGCGAGAGTATCTCGACCGCATCCGCGTCAAGTACGTTGAGGTCGGGCGCCCGGCCCCGACGAAGGTCGACCTCCTTCGTCGCGCCGTCGAGGACGGTATTCTCCCTGGCCTCGACCCGGACGGTGGAGATGGTCGCTAGTGTCCCGATAGGGCAGCCGCGACAACCTCACAACCCGATCAGTCGCCGACAGATCGAGACGGTCGTGTCGCGCTCGGTTGCCATCTTCGGCCTCGCTTTCGGGGCGCAGTCGATACCGGTCATGTTCGGCCAGATGTCGAAAGTGCAGCCGTTCTGGTACTACTTCATGGCGGTCGCGATCTTTGGCGGCATCCTGGCGTCGCTCGTCGCCTCGTTCACTCGGCGGCTCGTTCGTTTCATCTACGGCTACATCGCGGCTGCCTACCTGATCGCACTCGTCGTGTGGCCCTTCGTGGCAAGAGATCCCTCGGCGATCGCGGGTCAGCGTCCGTGGTTGTGGCTTCTCTGCACCGTCGGTACGTCCGCGGCAGCGGTGGCGTTCGAAACCTGGACGGCGACCGCCTACCTCGTCGTCGCGCCGGTCGTGTACGGCGTCGTCAGGATGACCCCGTCCGGTGGCGGCAAGAGCTGGGACTCCGCGGCGCTCGACACCGCCTACGCGATCATCCTCGGTGGGGCCGTGCTCATCCTGATCACCCTGCTCCGCCAGGCGGCAGCTTCGGTGGACACCGCGCAATCGACGGCACTCGACCGCTACGCGCACGCGGTGCGCCAGCACGCGACGGAGGTCGAGCGCGTGCAGGTCGACGCGATCGTGCACGACAGCGTACTCACGACCTTTCTCTCGGCCGCGCGTGCCTACACGCCAGAGGCCAAGGAGCTGGCCACCCGGATGGCCCGCAACGCGATGGGGCACCTCAAGGATGCCGCCGCGGCGTCCCCGGACGATGACGCGACCGTGAGCATGGACCAGCTCGCCCACCGCATCATGGGCGCGACCTCGACCCTTTCGGCACCGTTCGAGTTGCAGACGGCGCACATCGAGAACGGCACGATCCCCGTGCAGTCGGCGGAGGCGGTCTATTCTGCCGCCGTGCAGGCGATGGTGAACAGCCTCCAGCACGCTGGCGGCGGCGATGACATCCGGCGCTGGCTCACCGTCCATCCCAGCCCGAGCGGCGGAATCCAGGTGGATGTCGGCGATACGGGTGAGGGCTTCGAAGTCGGCTCCGTGCCGGCGGAGCGCCTCGGGTTGCGGGTCTCGATCATGGAGCGCGTCGCAAACGCCGGTGGCGCGGTCGAGGTCGACTCCGCGGCGGGTCGTGGCACCGTGATCAGTATCGTCTGGCCGCATCCGGAGATCGCGCCGGAACTCGCCTCGACGGCCCTCGGCGAGCAGGCCACTCCGTGATCATCTCGGTTCCCCGCTATCTGATCATCGGCCTTGCAGGCATTTTCTCGGCTTACCATCTGATACTCGCGACCGTCTCGATCGTCGTTCCGAGGGCGAAGGGGCCGTACATCGCGGCCATGGTGCTGTACGCGGTCGCGACCATCGCCAGCCTCTGGCTGTCGAGAAGTCCGCGCATGCCGATCTGGCTGGCCGCCTTCAATGCGGTCGTCGCCCTCGTCGTGCCGCTGCTCGTCACGAGCCAGGTCTCGACCGTGCCGTCGGACAGCTACGCGGCCTGGTACACGGCGGCGATCGGCACCCTCATGGTCATCACCTCGACGCGCCGCCGGCACACTTTCGCGTGGATTGGTATCGGCGCACTCATCGTTCAGACCATCGCGTGGGCGGGACCGGGCGGGCTGGTCGCCTATGGGGTAGTCGGTGACGTCCTGTGGGTCGGCGTCTCCCACGCCCTGTCGATGTCCCTCGCCAAGGCGGGTCGCGACACCCGCCAGTATGCGCTGGCGGAACGCGAAGCGGTCGAATGGCGGGCGGCCCAGGAGGCCCATGTCTCCGAACGCCAGTTCCGGCTTGGACAGACCAGCAGGATGTCGCTGCCGATGCTTCGGCAGATCGTCGCGGTCGGCGCCGAACTCACCGAGGGGCAGCGGTTGGAGTGCCTCTACCTCGAGGGCGCCATTCGCGATGAGATCCGCGGCCGAAAGCTCCTCAACAACCGTGTGCGCGAACAGATCATGGTCGCGAGGCGCAAGGGCACGACCGTCACTCTGCTCGACGAGGGCGGCCTCGACGATCTCGACGATGGCGACCTCGAGCGCGTGCTCAATCGACTCGCCGAGGCGATCCGCGATACCCAGACCGACAAGCTCATCGCTCGCACGGTGCCAGAGGGTTCGGACATCGCGATCACGGTCGTCGGACTGAGTTCGCTGGATGGCGGGCACGCCAGCGCGCTCGGAAGCCACAATGTCGATGACGAAGAGGACCAGGTCGACCTGTGGCTGGAGATCCCGCGCACCGCTGACTGAGCGGCGTGAAGCACGCCCGCTGCCTCGCCGCAGCGCCGCACGAACGCGTGACAAAGAAAACGGG
>JAODMX010000425.1 GCA_025464735.1 Frondihabitans sp.
CGAGGAGGTCTTTGATCTTCTCGAAGTCTGCGGCTGCCTCGCGGCTCTGCCACTGATAGTCGTTCAGCTCGCTGACGGCCGCGGCAGGCGACGAAGGGAGGCTGTCGAGCTGCATCTCGGCCAGCGCCCGGTCGCCATCGTCCATTTCGGCATCGCGGGCGAGCTGCTTGCGTTCTTCGAGGACGGCCCTGTCGAGGAGCTCCTTGACCTCGCGCAGGGTTCCGTCGAGGTTGTGCTTCTTGGCCAGCTCGCGCCGCCGCTCGGCGACTCGGCGGGCCAGGTCGTCCAGGCCCGGTTGCTGGGCGCCGCCGCGCCGGAAGAACTCGCGCATGGCGCGCTCGGGGGAGGTGCCCGCCATGACGTCCTGGCCGATCGCGTCGAGTGCCTCGGCGACGTCGACCGGGGGAGCGAGAGGATCCGGACCGCCGGCATACTTCGAGTAGCGAGCGTCGCGAGACAGACGCCGGTTCGCCCTAGCCATAGATGGCCTGCCCGCCGCCGCTTTCCTTACTCACCCTCCGGGCGAGGTAGAGACCTTCGAGGGCCAGCTCGATCGCACCGGCACGTTCCCCGTCGTTGGTGGCGTCGAGGCGCTCGCAGATCTCGTCGTACAGTTCCGATTCTCCGAGAGAGGGCAGACCGGCGAGGAAGTCGTGCGCAGTGACCTGCTCCCCGGTCGTGACCATGACGCCGCTCTCGAGGGCGTCGACCAGGAGCTCGAAGTCGAGCCCCCGGAGATGGGCTCGCACCGCTTCGGCGGTGGCGGTGCGAAGCAGATGATCGAGGATCTCGTCTTCGCGCCCCTCCTCGCCGGATTCGAACTCGATCTTTCCGCCGAGCACGTCGACGGCGGTCTCCAGATCGATCGGGCGGGCGACGGCCTGCTCTTCGCCCTGCCTTGTCGCACGATGGAGCGCGGCCGCGGCGATGGTCTCGGCCCCCGCGATCGCGAAACGAGCACTCACACCGCTGCGCTGGTCGACCGCGTTCGACTCGCGCAGCGCTCGGGTGAAGCGGGCCAGGATTTCGACGAGGTGATCGGGGACTTCGGCGACGAGATCGGCCTCCTGCCGGATGACGGCGATCTCGTCGTCGAGTTCGGTCGGATAGTGGGTGCGGATCTCGGCTCCGAAGCGGTCCTTCAGCGGGGTGATGATCCGACCGCGGTTCGTGTAGTCCTCCGGGTTGGCGGTGGCCATGACGAGAACGTCGAGGGGGAGCCGCAGGACGTAGCCGCGGATCTGGATGTCGCGCTCCTCCATCACGTTGAGCATCGCGACCTGGATCCGCTCGGCGAGGTCGGGGAGTTCGTTGATCGCGACGATGCCGCGGTGGCTTCGCGGGATGAGGCCGAAGTGGATTGTCTCGGGGTCGCCCAGGCTCCGCCCCTCGGCGACCTTCATCGGGTCGACGTCGCCGATGAGGTCGGCGACACTCGTGTCGGGTGTCGCGAGCTTCTCGAAGTACCGCTCATCGCGGCTGCGCCAGGTGACCGGCAGGTCGTGACCGGCCTCGGCTACCCGTCGCCGGCTCTCGGTCGTGATCGGTTCGTAGGGATGCTCGCCGAGCTCCGACCCGTCGATGACGGGTGACCACTCGTCGAGAAGGCCTGCGAGTGTGCGCAGCAGGCGCGTCTTCCCCTGGCCGCGCTCGCCGAGCAGGACGATGTCGTGCCCGGCGATCAGGGCTCGCTCGAGCTGCGGAATCACGGTCGACTCGAAACCGTGCAAACCGGGCCACGGATCGGTGCCCTCGCGGAGGGCCAGGAGCAGGTTGTCTCGGATCTCGGCACGCAAAGTCTTCTGAACATGCCCCGAAGCGCGGAGTTCGCCGACCGTTGCCACTGTTGGACGCATCACCTCGTCAACGGTACGCCGGGCGAAGTGTCGGTTGTGTTAAAGCTCCGGAGTCGCACGAGTTTCTCCCAGGCGCGTCTGTCAGTCTGTCGAGCCTTGCCCGTTTGCCGAACGGCGCAGTGTCCCGTCGCCTCGATCACCAGCCGACATTGTCGATGCTCGCCGTCCCGATCCGAGAGGACACCGTGAGCGACAACAGACAACCTTTTGGGAGCCCTCGGCGCGCCGCCCGCGGAGGGTCTCTTGACAACGTCGGCATTGCGCGGCACGGCCGTCTGCGTCGATCGCGGGCCACGGTTTCGCTCGTCAAGGGCGTCGCCATCGCGGCAGCCGTCGTGCTCGTCAGCGGCGTGTCCGTCGGGGCGATCGCCTTGAAGCAGATCAAGGACGACCTCGGTCCCGGCGTCGCCCTGCAGGGTGAGCAGACCGTGAAGGCTGCGCCGGGCGGAGGTCTTGCCGCGTACAAAGGTGGCTTCAACGTTCTCATCGTGGGCACGGACAACGACGCGAAGCAGGGTGACGCCTACGGTGTCCGCGACGCGACTCTCAACGACGTCAACATCCTGCTGCACGTGTCCGCCGACCACTCCAACGCGACGGCGGTCAGCATCCCGCGCGACCTCGTTGTGCCGATCCCGTCCTGCCCGAAAGTCGACGGCTCGGGCTCGACAAGTGCGATGACGGCTCAGCCGATCAACACGGCCTACGAAGACGGCGGCCTCAACTGTGTCGCGCAGACTGTCTCGAGCCTCACCGGTCTCGACATTCCGTTTGCCGGCCTCATCTCGTTCAACGGCGTCATCGAGATGACCAACGCAATCGGCGGCGTCCCCGTGTGCGTCAACAAGCCCGTGCACGACAACTACACGGGTCTGAACCTCCCTGCGGGGTCGTCGACCCTCCAAGGATCCGAAGCGCTTGCCTTCCTGCGATCGCGTCACGGCATCGGCGATGGTTCCGACCTCGGCCGCATCTCGAGTCAGCAGGTCTACCTGTCGTCGATGCTGCGAACGATCAAGTCGGGCGGCGTGCTCGGCAACCCGGCCAAGCTCTACGGCCTGGCTCGGGCTGCAGCGAGCAACATGACCCTGTCGAACAGCCTGAACGACATCAACACGATGGTCAGCGTCGGGCTCGCGCTGAAGAACCTGCCGCTCAACAACGTCAATTTCGTGCAGTACCCCGGCTCGACCGCTGGAACGGGCATCTACTCGGGCAAGGTTCAGCCCGACCTCGTCACGGCTGGGAAGCTCTTCGGCGCGATCAAGAGCGACCAGCCGTTCACGATCCCGTCAGGCAGCACCGGCATCGGCTCGGAAGACCAGCCGGGGGCGTCGGATCCGGCGACCTCGTCGCCCGCCGCGCCGTCGGCTTCACCCACGGCGCCTTCGCCGTCCGGCAAGTCGACGCAGACGCAGATCGACGGCCTCACCGGCCAGACGGCCGCCGACAAGACCTGCTCGGTGGCTTACAAGTTCTGACGCGCGGCCTCGCCCGGTGGGCGCCTCATCCGCCGCCCGGGCTAACGCGCCACCGAGTACGGTTCCGCGCACGAAGTACGTTCTAGTTCGTACTTCGTGCGCGGAACCGTACTTCCTCGGCAGGCGGCTGCGAAGGAGAAGGCCGCCTCGGGAGTAACCATCTCTCGAGGCGGCCTTCTATCACTCGACCGACCCGGGGAAGTCGGGAGTGAAGACCCTGCGAGACCGGGATCAGGGGTGTTCGGCCTCGCAGGGCGTCGGGTGCAAAGCGTCGTTGCTCGGCTAAAAAACCGCTGACGGGCAGCTGTCGAGCAGTTTCGGGCTGCTGTGAGCTTTCGGGGGTGCCCGGGGAGCGGGGTGGTAATAAGAACTCTATGTGTCCTCCTAAAGGAGGACAAGGGTACGGATGAGCCCAAACCGGGGGACAATATTGTGGGCATTAAGGAGGACGAGTGCGCAGGATCCTTCGGGTCACCGCCCGCCGCCCCTCGGCTGGGTTCTCCGCCGGGCTTCCGCTAGAGTGGATGTCGTGCGTCCGCCAGCCGGTCGCTCAGGAGCTGTCGCATAGTTCGGCCTAGTGCACCACCCTGCTAAGGTGGAGTGCCCTTTGTGGGCACCGTGGGTTCAAATCCCACCGGCTCCGCAAGTTTGTCCTCGCTCATCGGGTTGCCGTTTCGAACTGGACACCATGGACTACTCCGATCGCCCCCTCGCCAAGCTCGGATTCCTGACCATTGGGTCGTTCGACGAGGGCGATCCATTCGCGGGCCATGACACGACATTGCGGATCATCGAGCTAGGCGAACAGCTTGGTTTCGACAGCGTCTGGCTGCGCGATCGGCACCTGCAGCATGGGATATCCTCGCCGGTCGCGGTGCTCGCGGCCGCGAGCCAGCGGACCACCCGCATCGAGCTCGGTACCGCGGTGATCCCGATGGGGCTGGAGAATCCGTTCAGGCTCGCAGAAGACCTCGCGACAGTCGACGTGTTGAGTCACGGGCGCCTCAATCCGGGATTCAGCGTAGGGCCGCCGACCCACTTCGATGACATCAAAGAGGCCCTCTACCCGGACTCCTGGGAGTCGGAAGACTTCGGGTACGGTCGTGTCATCCGCTTACTCGACAACCTGCGCGGCAGACCTGTGAGCACCTTCGACGGCAGCGAGGGTATCGAGGTCTACTCGAGCCGGATCCAACCGCACTCGCCCGGCCTGATCAATCGGGTCTGGTACGGGGCCGCGGGGCTGACTTCCGCGGTGTGGGCCGGCGAACAGGGTCTTAACCTGTTGAGCAGCAGTGTGGTGCGCGCGGAGGAGGATGACGACTTCGCTCGCATCCAACGAGCGCAGATCGAGGAATTTCGTCGGCACCATCCACTCGGCGACGCGGCGAGGGCCTCGCAGGGTCTCGTTGTCATTCCCACCGACAGTGCAACGCCCGAGCAGGTTGCGCGATATGAGGCCTACGCCGCCGCACGATTGCCCCGCACCAGGTCGCCCCAAGGGCCGGCGCGGATCCTGTTCGCCCCCGATCTTGTCGGAAGCTCGGCACAGATTGCCGACGCGCTTCACTCGCACGCTGGATATCAGGCTGTCGATGAGGTGGTATTCGCGCTTCCGTTCTCGTTCGAGCCCGACGACTACACCCAGATCCTGACTGACATAGCCGTACACCTCGGCCCGCTTCTCGGATGGTCGTCGGCTGCTTCCGCCTCCTGAAACTCGGGATGGGCGTCGATTGTGAGGGTCTCGCGGGAGGAATCAGAGACCTCACGGCCGCGACAGCTGAGGCCGCCTGCGCGGCGAGTTGTTCGACGGCAGGGCGCCTCGCCCCTGGCCGCCATCCGATAGCCTCGCCATGCGCGGGCTGCCGAGAGCGACGCGCCATCACGTCGAATCCACGGAGAGCCCATGCAACACACCGTCCAGCTCGAAGGTCACGGCATCCGCCTCGTCCCCGTCGCGGAGGAACACGCGGCAGCCCTGCAGACCCTGACCGACGATGCGCTCTGGGCCGGGATGACCAAGCCCAGGCCGGTCGACCCCGAGGAGTACGCGGCGCACATCCGCTCGCAGATCGCCGACCCCGGCACGCTGGCGTTCGCCGTTGTCGAGGAGGCGACCGGCAGGATCCTGGGGTCCACCAGCCTGTACGACTACGTTCCGTCGCAGAGGCGGGTCGAGATCGGCAGCACCTGGTACGGCCGCGAGTTCTGGGGCGGCCGCACCAATCCGGCCTGCAAGATCCTTCTTTTCGGGTACGCCTTCGACGAGCTCGACCTGTGCCGAGTCGCGCTGCGCTGCGACTCGCGGAACACCCGGAGCGCCGCAGCGATCCAACGGCTCGGTGCTGTTCCCGAAGGCGTGCTTCGCGCACACCGATCGGCGCCCGACGGTACGCAGGGTGACACCGCCTACTTCTCGGTGATCGAGTCCGAGTGGCCGGCCGTTCGCGACGGGCTGGAGCGCCGGCTGGCCTGATGCGGGCTCAGCCCCGCCACCACGAGTCGGCGGGCGAAACCGGCGACTGCCGCTTGTGTTCGGTGGCGAGGTAGCGGGCTTCCAACGCCTCGGCGACCTCGACGGCGACCTCTTCGCCCTCAAGGAAGTCGTCGATGTCGGCGTAGCTCAGGCCGAGGTTCGCCTCGTCGGTCTGCCCGGGGTTGTCGTCGAGCAGATCGGCGGTCGGAGCCTTGAGGTAGAGGCGCTCGGGTGCGTCGAGGTGCTGCAGGAGCGACTTGCCCTGGCGCTTGGTCAGCCCGGAGAGGGGCAGGACGTCGGCCGCGCCGTCGCCGAACTTCGTGAAGAAGCCGGTGACCGCCTCGGCGGCGTGGTCGGTGCCGACGACGAGGAGGTTCCGCTGCCCGGCGATGGCGTACTGGGCGACCATCCGCGCGCGGGCCTTGACGTTTCCTTTCACGAAGTCGGACATGCTGGATCCCAGGGCGTCCTGGTATTCGGCCGTGAAGCCGTCGACGCCGCGCTTGATGTCGAACGTGACGGTTGACTGTGGCTGGATGAACTGCAGGGCGAGCTTCGCATCATCTTCGTCGGCCTGCACCGCGTAGGGGAGCCGCACGGCGATGAACTCGGCTTCGCGACCCTGCTCGGCCAGGCGCTCGACGGCGAGCTGGCAGAGCCGGCCGGCCAGGCTGGAGTCCTGGCCGCCGCTGATGCCAAGGACCAGCCCCGCTGACCCGACGCGGGCGAGGTATTCGCAGAGGAAGGTCACACGCCGCTCGACCTCGCCAGCCGGGTCGACGGTGGCCGAGACGTGTAGGTCGGCGATGATTCGGGACTGGAGTTCGCGCATTCCTGAAGCCTAGGGCGCGTCTCCCAATTCCTCGCGAGCGTTGGGCGGCCCGGATCGCGTGAGGAATCGGGAGACACGCCCTAGAAGACCGCACGCACCTCCGGATCGCGGAGCTCCTCCAGTGAGGTGATGCGGCGGCCCGGCCAGGTCGTCTGAGCGTCCATCGCTCCGCTTCCCCCCTCGGGGGTGTAGAGCACCGCGGTCATTCCCAGCTCGGCAGCGCCGGCAAGCTCGTCGCTGCCGCCGTCGCCGACGTAGAGGCAGTTGGTCGGGTCGACACCGAGCTGCCTCGTCGCGTGCAGATACATCTCTGGCGCGGGCTTCCGGATCCCGAGGGTGCAGGAGAAAGCAGAAGCGCTGAAGGCGCTCGCGAGGTCCGACTGCGGCCAGAGCATCGGCACCTCGGCCGAGCAATCGGAGACGAGCGCGAGAGGAAAGCCAGCGGCGTGGAGGTGTTCCACGAGTGGGAGAGCCCAGGTCGCTTGGAGCAAGCCACCGGTGAACCCCACTCGTAGAGCCGTCGCCTCGTCGATCTGGGTCGCGCTCGGTGAGGCTCCGAGTCGTTCGGCAAACAGCGCCAGAGTGTGCGGGAGATCGCCGAGTTCGCCGAGGGTGCGCCGGTCGAAGGTGTCGCGGAAAGCGGCCGAGAGGCCCTCACGATCGACCCCGAGCACGTCGGCGACGGACCGCGAGACGGCATCGCGCTCCTCACGGTTGCCCGAGGGAATGAGGGTTCCGAAGAGATCGAAGACGATTGCGGAAGGGGCTCGTCGTCGTCGATCGTCACTCACGGGTTCGAGCCTAGGCCGTGTCGAAATGCCGACCAAACCTTCTGGGGGACAGTGGCGAACACCCTGCATCGGGCAAACGCTCACATCACGTCCAACAAAGGATTAAGCACATGCGCAAGATCACTAAAGCCGGTGTCGGTTTCGCCGCCGCTGGTCTCCTCATCGTCGGCGCCGCCGGCGTCGGTGTCACCGCAGCCAGCGCGTCCTCGACGCACCTTGCCGCGAAGTCGTCCTCGATCCCCGCTCCGGAAGCCGCCGTCCCCGCGATCCTCGGCGGCAACACGTCGGTCGCTCTCGACTCGAACTTCCTTGCCGCACTCAAGAGCCTCGGACTGACCCCATCGGTGGCCGGAACAGCGAAGCTTTCCGGATCCGACATTTCCTTCCCGATCACGGGCGGCAGCGTCGTCTACTGGAACCCGAAGGGCGACTACCGGCCGTACGTGCAGGGCATCCTCGAGCACGATGGATCCGGGTTGAACCTGACCGCGGGATCGACCACGGTCACTCTGTCCAACTTCACCATCAACCCGGGAAACTCGCTCCTGTACGGTGACGTCCTCGTCAACGGCAAGGTCGCCGTCACCCAGGCCGACCTGTTCAACCTCTACGGGGGCACGCTGAAGCCCCTGAAGCTCGAGGGCAACGACGCGATCCTCACCGGAACCACCGTGCACATCTCGGCGGATGCCGCGAAGCTGCTCGATGCCACGTTCAAGACCACCGCGGTCAAGAGCCAACTCCTCGTCGGCGTCGCCACCATCACGGCCCAGATCAAGTAGCTCGCCCGCGCGAAAGCGCACAACCCGAGGGGGCCCGTCGCGATTCGTCGCGGTGGGCCTTTCGGCGCAGCGACAGACCGTAGGGTGACAGCATGAAGAACTTCCGGCCGCTCCCTGGTCCGTGGCCAGTCACCCGTGTGCCAAGGAAAGGGCTCGCCGAGTGAGTGCCACGAGGTCGACCGGCCGCTCTGCCGGGCGGTTCATTCGCGACATCGTCGTGATCTTCCTGGCGGCCCTGCTCATCTCGTTCCTGCTGAAGACGTTCGTCGTCCGCTCGTTTTTCATTCCCTCCGGTTCGATGGAGAACACCCTCCTGATCAACGACCGCATCATCGTGAACGAGCTGACGCCCAAGGTGATCCCCCTGCAGCGGGGCGATGTCGTCGTCTTCACGGATCCCGGTGGCTGGCTGGGCTCCGAGGATCAGGTCTCCACAACGTCGACCAACCCGATCGCGAACGGTGTTCAGTGGGCGCTCACGGAGGTCGGCCTCGGCACCCAGGACAGCGACGACCACCTCATCAAGCGGGTCATCGGGCTGCCGGGCGATACCGTGTCGTGCTGTAATGCGGCCGGACAGACGAGCGTCGACGGCGTTGCCCTCAACGAGCCCTACACGAAAGATCCGCCGATCGAGGAGGGCCAGACGCCTCTCGATTTCTCCGTCAAGGTGCCCGCGGGCGAGCTGTGGGTCGAGGGCGACAACCGCTACGACTCCGAGGACAGCCGCTACCACCAGGGCCTGCCGACGAAGGGCTTCGTGCCCGAGTCGGATGTCGTCGGTCGCGCGATCGTGATCACCTATCCGTTCTCGCGCTGGCGCTGGCTGGGCAACTACTCCGACGTCTTCGCGAAGGTCGAGCAGAAGGAGCACTGACGCGCCCTAGCGGGGTGGTCTTCGGCGAGGCTTTCGCGGGGCTAGAGGCGGGCGGCGAGAAAGGCGAGTTCGGCGGGGGCGAGGCGGCGCCAGAAATCGAGGTTGTGGCCACCGGGCACGAAACCGCCGGCAGGATGTGGGTCGAGGCTCGCGACCAGTGCGCGATCGTTGGCGACGAAGCCATCGCCCGTGCCACAGTCGATCCGCAGCGGGATCGAGTCGAGCAGCTTCTGTCTCGTCATCAGGTCGTGAGTGGCAAAGTCGGCCGCCCCGTCGAAGGCCTCACTCGCTGCCTGTTCAACCGTGGGCCAGAGGGCGACCGACATCGCTGCGATTCCAGCTACCCGGCTGGGTCCCAACTCGCTGCCGACCAGGAGCGCGCCGTAACCGCCCATCGACCAGCCGAGGAGTCCGATCCTCCGGGTGTCGAGCCCGTGCGTCGCGAGCAGGGGCAGAAACTCATTCGTCACCAGGGATCCGGAGTCGTCGCCAGAGGCGCGCCTGTGCCAGTACGTGTTGCCGCCGTCGATCGCCGCGATGGCGAAGGGCTTGGTGCCCGCAGTGACAGCCCGGGCGAGGAAATGGTCGAGGCCGAGATGGCTGCCGAACGGGCTGAGGTGGTTGCCGCCGTAGGCGTGGAGGACGACGACGACGGGCAGGGCATCGCCCGGTTTCGAGCCGGGCGGGTAGCTGACGGCCCAACCGACACGTTTTCCGAGTCGGGTCTTCGACACGAACGACCCGCTCAGCATCAGGCCCGTCGCCGTCCGCGGCACGACACCGGGTGCGCCGTCGAGGCCGAGCAGGCGGAACATCGTCGATCGTCCGGGGAGCACGCGCTGATCGACGGCCAGCGCAGCGGCGCCTGCGACGACGACGCCGGTGGCGCCACCGATCAGTGCGCGTCGCGTGAGATGCGTGCGAGGAGATGGCTCTTTCGTCACTGCGCGACCTCCGGCTCGTGGGGCCTGCGGCTCGGTCGGCGGGCCCTTCAACGACCCTAGGTTGCGCTGCGCAAGGTGCCCGTCCCTCGCAAGGACGAATGTGGTCATCCCAGCGGCCCAAGCGAGACCCGCGGTGAGCGTCCGAAATGTGCGGCCCGGCAGCGGCTGGAGGCAACATAAATCGGACACTCGCGGGGCGCGGAGCGAAGAGCAGCCAGATTCACCACCCGTTCACCTTGTGGCCCCCGAAAGGGAGGCACGCGATTGATAGAAAAGCCGTATGCAGATCATGGGGTTTCTCAAGGGTCGGCGTCGCGCAGTCGCGGTCGCCGCAGCGGTGGGTCTCGCGGCCGCCGGCGTCGCAGGGGTGTCTACGGCCGCGTCCGCGCACACCGAGCAGCAAGGGACGACGATCACGTCGACCGGTCTCAAGGCGGGTCAGGTCAAGCACGTCTGGCTGATCATCCTCGAGAACAAGTCGTATGACGCGACCTTCACGGGGCTCAATCAGAACAGCTACCTCTGGAAGACCCTGCCCAGCCAGGGCGTTCTGCTCAAGAACTACTACGGCACCGGCCACTCCTCGATGGACAACTACATGTCTCTGGTCTCTGGCCAGGCGCCCGAGGAAGACACGCAAGAAGACTGCTCCGTCGCGAACACCAACTTCGGCAGTGATGCGAGCATCGTCAAGAGCGGCGTCAACAAGGGGCAGGTCGCGTCGCTGGCGAATTCGAGCCAGCCGAGCAAGGCGAACGCGGCGAACGGCCTGAACGGCTGCACCTACCCGACCGACACCCCCACGCTCTTCAACCAGCTCGATGCCGCGGGTAAAACCTGGAAGGGCTACGCCCAAGACCTCGGCAACCAGCCCGGGCGTGAAGATGCCACCTGTGGGGCTCCCGGCTCCGCGTCGAACAACCCCACGACCAACCCCACCTACCTGAGTGCCACCGCGGCGCACCCGCTGCCGACCGGGGTGACGAGCTTCACGGGGGCGCAGGCCAACGACCAGTACGTCGCTAAGCACTTCCCCTTCGGTTGGTTCGGCGGCCTCACGGGCGCCGTGAACAAAGACGGAGGCGTGACTCCCGCGCTCACCAAGCCGGTCCAGGGCGGTACCGACTGCGATGCCAACCACATCGCAAACCTCGACTCGTCGTCGAACGGTCTGTACAAGGATCTGCAGCACGAGTCCACGACGCCGGCTTTCAGCTGGATCACCCCCAACAACTGCAGCGACGCCCATGACGCCGTCTGCAAGGGCAATAACCTCTCGGGCAGCTTCACCGCGAGCGGCCAGCCGATCTACCAGAGCGGCACCCCGAGCCCCGAGTCGACCAAGCCGGTCAACTCCACCGGTGGCCTCTACGCCTCCGACCTCTTCCTCGAGTACTACATCCCGATGATCGAGAAGTCGGCGGCATTCAAGGACGGCGGTCTCATCGACGTCACGTTCGACGAGGCAGACCCGCCCTTCACCTACTCCGGCAACAGCTTCAACAACGCGAACGCCTACGGTCCTACCCTGAGCGACAAGGCTGACGCCTCCTCCGGGATCGCGGCGGACGTCGCAGGCGAGAACATCAACGGAAAGAACGTCACGACAGAGCCGACCGGCCCGAACTCGACCCTCGGCACCGACAGCAAGGGCAACCAGCTCTACCCGGGTCCCGGCAACAACTCGTTCATCGACCGTCCGCCGGTGTGCACGCAGACGGCGCCAACGCTCGTTCCAGCAAACTGCGTTCCGGGCATCGTCGAGGGTGGCTCGGGAGCGGCTCCCGGTGCACGTACCGATACCGCGCTGGCGAGTACCGCGACCAGCTTCGTACTCGACGACTCGATCGTCGCCGACGACACCGGACGCCAGGTCACCGATACGAGTGACACCACCGGCCCCGGAGGCACGAGCCCGATCCCGGCCAACACGTTCGTCGGGACGGTGAGCGACACCGGGCCAAACCCCGCGGCGAATTCGTCGAGCTCGGTTGTCAACGGCTCGTTCCAGCTGGTCGACCAGGCGGGCAACCCCGTCACCCCGACCGGCACCGTGACGAAGCTGACCCTCTCGGCCGAGGGAGCCCCCGGCTATCTCACCGCGGGCGAGACGGCCGACCCGCTCTACGACGCAACCGACGCCACGCCGGGTGGCGGTGACACCGGCAGCGTGCTGATCAGCCCGCTCATCAAACCGGGGACCGTCTCGACGACGTACTACAACCACTACAGCTGGCTGCGCACTATGGAAGACATCTTCCAGGTTGACAAGGGCAGCGACTACAAGAGCCTCCCGGCGGGCACGGTCTCGGGCGGCATCGACAACCGTGGTCACCTCGGCTTCGCCGGTCAGGCGGGTCTCGCCCCCTTCGGTCCCGACGTCTTCAACAATGCCGGGTCGCGGCCGGGGCACCATCGATGACCAGCGGTAACCAAGGATCCTTGGGGCGGCTCGTAACCCGAGCCGCCCCTTGGGCCTCGCTGGCAGTGGTCGCGCTTGCAGTCCCGCTGGCTCTCAGCGGCTGCACCTCGGCTCAGCCGACCGTGGTCGACACCTATGGAGGGCTCCCGTCCTATCTCCCGAAGGCCCCTGTCGGCACGGACGACGTCCTCACCGGGAGCGTCAAGCGCCCCGCCCTGACGTCCGAGGGTGACTCCGTGAAGGTCGAGCTGCCGGGCGGTGGGACCGTGCTCGCGACGGTGACCGGCCCGGTCGTGCCCGGCGAGGGACTGCCGTACCAGGCGAACTACACGACCTGCACCTGGACCGTGAAGCTCAGCGATGCGACGCGGAACGTGTTGATCCGGCTCTCGGATCTCACGACCCTCGATCAACTAGGCGCGGTCTATCACCCGACTACGGTTCCTGGGCAGGCGGCACCACCCGCAGTTCTCCACCCCGGCCAGTCGACGACGTTCGAGCTGCGCACCGGGATGAAGGTCGGCGAGGGGCTTCTGCGCTGGGCGCCCGGCGGATCGAAGATCGTGGCCGAGTGGGACTTCGAGGTCGAGAACGACTAACTGGCCCGGATGGGCGGGTCTCGTCACGGGACTAGGCTTCGAGCCATGGATACGGTCTTCACTGTTCTGCACGTCGTTTCGGGTGTTTTCCTCGTCGGCCCCATGGCGATCCTTCCGATGGTGGCGCTTCGCGCCCTTCGGGCGCACGAGGCTGGAGCGGTCGCCGCGTCGGTGAAGTCGGTCCGACTCTTCACCTGGCTCTCGCTGATCGTCGTGGTCCTCGGCTTCGGAGTGCTCGGCATGAGCGACGGGAAGCACCACCCCACCTTCGCCTCGACCTGGATCTGGCTGTCGCTCGTCGCCTACGTGATTGCGATGCTGGTCAACCTGCTCGTCGTGGTCCCTGCTCTCAGAGGTGCGGCGACGGCGGTCGAATCTGCCCAGGGGCAGGTCGCCGGGGACAAGCCTGACGGGTACTCGCGCGTCGCTGCCGGATCCGGCGTGTCGGCGATCCTCTTGGTTCTGATCGTCGTTCTCATGGTCTGGAAGCCCTGACCGCCGCTCCGCGCGTCCGCTAAACCCTCGGCGTCGGCCGTGACGGTGGTGCTAGGACCACCGTGGTAGCCGACGCCGAGGGTTTAGCTGTCGGCGTGTCGCGGCGCCGCGGCTACGCCCGTTCCGCAATCCTCCGAATTCGAGTTCTCAAAGCCCGTTTTCAGGCGCATTCTGCGCTCTTTGCTCGACGAGTGTTGTGTGGCTGGGTGCTACAGGCGCGATGCGACTGTATGAATTTCTTGTTTCGGGGTGCCTCGACCCCCTTGTGGGGGAGTAGCTTCTGATCCTGCGCGAACTTGCGCTGTGTGCACGTTGCCCGTGTACGCATCTCGACAAGGGGAGTCACCTCATATGTCAACACTGAAGAGCCCAGACATCGCACCCACCTCAAGCGGTCTGAAACGGCAAATCGGCTTCATCGGCCTCATGTGGGCATCCGCCGGATCGATCATCGGATCCGGTTGGTTGTACGGAGCAGACAAGGGCCTCATCCAGGCCGGACCAGCAGCGATCATCTCGTGGGGCATCGGCGCCGTCGCGATCCTGGTCCTTGCGCTAGTCCACGCCGAACTCGGCGGCATGTACCCGATCTCGGGTGGCACAGCCCGATTCCCGCACCTTGCGTTCGGCGGCGTTGCCGGCGCATCGTTCGGGTGGTTCTCCTGGTTGCAGGCCGTTACGGTCTCGCCGATCGAGGTGAGCGCCATGATCGGCTACGGAGCGACCTACGTTCCGTTCGCCAAGGGATGGATCCGAACGGACGGCACCCTCACCGCCCCCGGCATCGTCGCGGCCATCGTTATCATGCTGGTGTTTGTCGTGATCAACTTCCTCAGCGTGAGGGCCCTCGCGAATACGAACAGCGCGGCGACCTGGTGGAAGATCGGTGTGCCGGTCCTCGCCATCCTCGTGCTGGCCATCTTCAACTTCCACCCCGGTAACTTCGGTGCTTCGAACGGGTTCGCCCCAGAGGGCCTGAAGGGCATCATCTCGGCGATACCGAACGCCGGCATCATCTTCGCCCTCCTCGGATTCGAGCAGGCCGACCAGCTAGCCGGTGAGTCGGTCAACCCCAAGCGAGACATTCCGCGCGCGGTCATCGGATCCGTGGTCATCGGTCTGGTCATCTACCTGGCCCTGCAAGTGGTCTTCATCGGCGCCATTCCGCAGGACAAGATTCTCGGCACCTGGGTCGCAACCGGCAACCAGTTCCTCACTGGCCCGTTCGCGCTCGTAGCAACTGCCGCAGGGATCGGTTGGTTGGCAACGGTGCTCTACATCGACGCAGTGATCTCCCCCGGCGGAACCGGCCTCATCTACTTCACGGCCACCTCGCGCGTCTCGTTCGGCCTCAGCAAGAACGGCTACTTCCCGAAGATCTTCGAAGCCACCACGAGTCGCGGTGTGCCGTGGTTCGGTCTGATCATCGCCTGGATCTTCGGCTGCGTCTGCTTCTTGCCGTTCCCAAGTTGGCAATCGCTTGTCGGTCTTATCACCAGTGCTTCTGTGCTCATGTACGCGGGCGCACCGCTCGCTCTCGGAGCATTCCGCAAGCGAATCCCCGAGGTCGAGCGCCCTTACCGCCTCCCGGCCGCCCACATCCTCTCGCCCATCGCCTTCATCATTGCCAACGAGATCATCCTGTGGTCCGGCTGGACGACGGTCTGGAAGCTCGGTATCTGCGTCATCATCGGCTTCATCATCATTGCGCTGAATGTCTTGCTCAAGCTCAACCCGACGCCGGTCCACCTCAACTGGAAATCGGCGACGTGGCTGTTCCCCTACCTGATCGGCATGGGCCTCATCGTGTTCCTGAGCGACTTCAACACGGACCCGACCTCGGGCAAGCCCGCTGGCCCGCAGCTGATCGGCTTCGGCTGGGACATCCTCGTGGTGGCCATCTTCAGCCTGATCATCTACTTCTGGGCGATCAACTCGGCTGTCTCGGCCGACACGATCCGTCAGATGGCGGACGAGCAGTCACTCGAGGCCGAGGAGGCGACCACCGCGCTCGCCTAGCAACGGCGCACCTTCGATGAAAGCCCCCACCGGCGCGTGAATTCACCACGCACGCCGGAGGGGGCTTTCGTCCGTCTCGGCTCGGCGTTAGCTGGGACCGATGCGGAGGGCGCCCTGGGCGCGGGGGCTCAGGATCCGGCGGTCTAGGCTTTGGACCGTGGATGCAGGAGGCGCGCGGCGAGTCGGACGGCCCCGCGACCCGTTCATCGAAGGCAAGCTGCTTCGCGTCACCCAGCAGCTGATCGCCGAGATCGGCCTCGAGGCGCTGACGATGAACCGCGTCGCCGAGCGGGCCGGAGCCAGCAAGGCGACGCTCTACCGGCGCTGGGACGACAAGCGATCGCTCGTCCGCGACGCCGTTGCCGCGTTCGACGTCGACACGACGATTCCGAACACCGGGGCGCTTCGCGGCGATCTCGAAGAGCTCGTCCGCATGTGGGTCAGTCCGATCGGGTATCCGGCGGCGGAGTTCCGGCACGTGATCGCGGCCATCTCGCGCGACCCCGACATCTGGCGGGCCTTCGACGCGGCCACACACGGCGAGCGGACCAGATCGCTCACGGTGGTCGTCAGGCGTGCAGTGGCGCGTGGCGAAGCGCCGCCGGTGCGCTACGACGCCGCGTTCGTCACCCGCGCCGTGCATGCGCTCGCGGTGGAGCACGCTGCGCAGCGCGAGTTGCCGCTCGACGAGGCGTTCGTCGCGCGGGCCATCGACAGCATCGTCGAGCCGATCCTCGGCGTTGGGCGCGACCCGGAGGCTGACGCCCGCGACGTTGCCGCCGGCATCCCGCTGCACGTGCGCCGCTGACTGCGGCTGCGCCTCTGACTGCGGCTGCGCCTCTGGCTGCGCCGCCGCGCTGCCGCTAAACCCTCGCCGTCGGCCGCGGCGGTGGTCCTAGGACCACCGCGACAGCCGCGTGCGAGGGTTTAGCCGCACGAGCCCCGCCGCAAGAAGCCGCCGGCAGAGCTCGTCCGCGTTGCGCGCCACCGTGTAGTCCCACCGCGCGACATCGCGGACCTTGGAGTGTGCCCGCAGCCGGCCGTCGCGCCGCTTCTCGTTCGTGATCGCATCGCTCGGGGTGCCGCCCCTAAGGAACTGAGGATCGCTGTACTTCCAGTCGCCGTCAAACTCACCCACCAGCTTGCATTCCTCCCAGTAGAAGTCGACGTGCCCGATCTTGCCGTGGGCATCAATGAACGGCCGCTGCAGCTGCGGCCGTGGGAAGCCGCGGGCCGCCATCGCCACGCGACTGTAGGACTCGCCGGGCGATTCGGATCCTGCATCGGCGAATTCGAGCGCGGCCCGGGCGGATCGGCGTCGGCGTGCGTTCGGACGGCGGTCGAGAAGAGCGGCCACGTTATCAATGGACAACGCCTCCGTGTGGAGCCCGTAGTCGAAGACCAGGACGGCGTCTTCGAACGAGCTGATGAGGGCAAGATCGGCGGCTGTGCGGGCCGGTGTTGTGATCGGTAAGCCCTCCCAGAGCTCGAAGTCACCGGGCTCGAGGACTCCCGGGCGGCGGTGCAGACTCGGGATTCGGTTGCTCGTCGTGCGGCTCGGATCGATGACGTGAAGATCGGAGGGCCAGTGCTTCGGAACGGGGAACCCCCAGACGGCCGCCGCCGACCAGTGCGAGACGGCGACGGAGGGTGCGAGACGTTCGGCGCCCGCGTGGACACGCGCCACGTAGCGCTCCCTCGGCGAGAGGCGCTGCCACTCGTCGGTCGCAACGTAGGCGCCCGGCAGGATCCGGGTCATGATGCCTTTCTCGTGGAGTCGGCGGAGGCTACGGTCGCCGAGACCTGACTGGGTGAAATCGGACGTGCGGATGAGGAGTTCGGCAGGGCGGATCATGCCAGCAGGATGCCCGGTATGCGGGCGTGGCCGGGCCCGGATCCGGGAGTCTGTGGAGAAGTCGTGCCCTGTGGAAAGTCGCGCTGGGCGCTGGCCCCGCGCAGCGCCGGGCCATACTGCGGCTAAACACTCGCC
>JAODMX010000429.1 GCA_025464735.1 Frondihabitans sp.
CTACACGACCACTCAGGCGGTCGTCACGACAGCGAAATCGAAGGCGGCGAACGCGACCGATATCAAAGACCTCAAGGGTCTCAAGATCGGCGTCGCCACCGGCAGCACCAGCCTCGCGGTCGTTCAGAAGGAGCTCGGAACCACGCCGCAGGTCTTCAACTCCGACGACGACGCGGTGCTCGCGCTCAAGTCCGGTCAGATCGACGCGGTCGTCACCGACCTCCCGACCGCCTTCTACATCTCGTCGGCCGAGTTGACGAACGGCAAGGTCATCGGGCAGTTCCCCGACGACGGCACGGGCGGCCAGTTCGGCATCGTGCTGCCGAAGGGTTCCAAGCTGACGCCGAAGGTGACCAAGGCGATCAACGAGCTGACGAGCGATGGCGAGCTCGCCGCGATCACGAAGAAGTGGCTCTCGACCGCGGTCGACGCGCCAATCCTGAAGTGAGCGCGAGCCAGTGACCGCGGCCGGAGGGCCGGTCGGGTCTGCAGCCGCTGGAGCGGTCAGCGAGCTCGAGATCGAACGTCGGCTCTACCGGGCACAGCGGGGGCGGCGTTCGATCGCGGTCAGCATCGTCTCGTCGCTCATCGTCGTGCTGCTGGTGTGGTTCGGCGTGGTCAACACTCCGGGCTGGGCGGCCGTGCAGCAGTCGTTCTTCGATCCGCACACCGCGATCTCGACGTTCCCCAGCATCCTGCTCGGACTCTGGCTGAACGTCAGGATCCTCTTCTTCGCGGCCATCGGCGTCGCTATCTTCGCGACTCTGCTCGCCGTGATCCGCGGCCTCACCAACCCGGTCTTCTTCCCGCTGCGGCTGCTCGCCACCGGCTACACCGACCTGTTCCGCGGTCTGCCGCTGATCATCGTGCTCTACCTCGTCGGGTTCGGCATTCCCGGCCTTGGAATCTTCCCGCAGCTTCCCGCTGAGTTCTGGGGCACGATCGCGATCATCCTGACCTACTCGTCGTATGTCGCCGAGGTGCTGCGTGCCGGCATGGAGGCCGTGCACCCCTCGCAGCGCCTCGCGGCCAGGTCGCTGGGCCTCTCGCACGCACAGACGCTGCGTCTCGTCGTGCTGCCGCAGGGTCTCCGCAAGGTGACGCCGGCGTTGATGAACGACTTCGTCTCGATGCAGAAAGACGTCGGGCTCGTCTCGATCCTGGGTGCGGTCGACGCCGTCCGCGCGGCCAACATCGCCCAGGCCGAGACCTACAACTTCACGCCCTACTTCGTCGCGGGCCTGCTGTTTGTCCTGATCAGCCTGCCGCTGATCCGCGTCACCGACAGCCTCACCCGACGGCAGCAGCGTCGCGAGCAGATCGGCGGTGCCGTATGAGCGAGCAGGATCCAGCTGTTCCCGTGCTCGAACTGCGCGGGATCCGGAAGTCCTTCGGCAACACCGAGGTGCTGCGCGGCATCGACCTGACCCTGCACCGGCACGAGGTCATTGCGGTGATCGGTGCCTCCGGGTCGGGCAAGTCGACCCTTCTGAAGACGGTGAACCTCCTCGAAGGAATCGACGACGGCCAGATCCTGGTCAAGGGCGACGACATCAGCGATCCCCGCGTCAACGTCGACGAGGCACGGTCGAAGATCGGCGTCGTCTTCCAGCAGTTCAACCTCTTTCCGCACCTGACGGTGCTCGCGAACGTGACCCTGGCGCTGCGAAAGGTGCACCGCAGTCCGAAGGCGGAGGCCGACGTCACCGGCAGGCGCCTGCTCGAGCGGATCGGTCTCGGCGACTTCGCCGACGCGTATCCTGATCGGCTGTCGGGTGGCCAGCAGCAGCGGTCGCGATCGCACGGGCTCTCGCAACCGCACCCGAGCTGATCCTGCTCGACGAGGTGACGAGCGCGCTCGATCCCCAGCTCGTGGGCGAGGTGCTCGACCTGGTCACGGAGCTGAAGGAGCAGGGCGCCACGATCCTGATGACGACGCACGAGATGTCATTCGCGCGCCACGTCGCCGATCGGATCGTCTTCCTGCACAAGGGCGAGGTCGTCGAAGAGGGGCAGCCTGCCGCGGTGCTGGACAACCCGACTCACCCTGCGCTGCGCGAGTTTCTGGCGCGAGTCACGCACTGACTCGTGCGCGTGGGTGGTCTTTTTCGCGTGGGTGGTCTTTTTTCAGGTGGTGCGTTGCCGCTTCGTCACGGGTGAGACTGACGCGGTGCCGTCGGGCGCACGCGACACCGTGACGGTATCGACCCTGGGGTGACGGGTTCGTGGCACCCAGTAGATCAGCCAGAGTCCGGCGGTCACGAGGCACAAGGCGAGGTTCGCGCAGAAGGGCAGACTGCGTTGGCGCTCGAGGTGGACATCGGTGGGCTCGGTGCGGACGACGTTCCAGCCCCAGTCGGTGAGGTTTGTGACCTCGGCGGCGAGCGGGTCGTTGGGGAGGGTGTTGGGGTTGGTGTTGGGCGACACGGTGGCGGTGGCGTCGGCGTCGTCGCTTGCGGCCTGGACGCGCTGGAACACGCACGAGCAGTTCGACCCGAGCGGGCAGCCCCGCCCGCCGGCCATCGGTGCACGTGGCCCGCGAGGTCCGCGCTGGGCAGTGCTCAGTGAAATCGATGTCGGGGTCATGTGGCCAGCCTATTTGCACCCCGCGCATTCCTGGCGAGGCTTGTGCAGGTGCAGGATCTAGAGCGGCGAGGATCGCGCGAGGCCCAGGACGAGCGGGGGTGCGCTTCGGGCAGGTGGGGTACACGGAACGTCGAGTCAGCTAATAGTGTGTTTATGATTTGAACTGTCACATTGCACCTAACGAAGGAGTGGCTTGGTGGCTGTCGCGATCGGGCTGGCCACGTACTACGGGTTCACGCTTGGAGTGGAGTACGCACTGCCCGGCCTCGTGCTCGCGGTCTTCCTCTGGGATGGCGCATCTCAGCGGCCCGAGCCGCTGCTCGACCTGAAGTGCGACCCGGATCCCCGCGCGATCAAGCGATACTGGATCGAGCACCCCGGAGTTGGCATTGCCGGGGCCTCTAACGCCGTAGCTTGAGCCGAGCCCTGGCCCGTCTTCTAGAGACAACCGAAGGCACTTCAGCTCCGGCCTGCGCGATCGTCGGTCGAACCGTCGACTCTGGCCTACGTCAAGTAGTCCGAGGTCGCTGATGGCCACCGGCTGACAGATTGGTAGTACTCGGTTGCTTCTGCGCCCTCCGTGAACTCGAGGAGATTCCCAACTTTGCTGGCGAGAACGTCCCGCACTTCGGCAGGGGTTGCGAAGAAGAACTCCTTGCGTGAATTAGCTTGATTCAACGCCCGGCTCGCGAAGTGACGGTGGAGTTCCGTCTCGAGCGTTACTGCGTCTTCTGAGAAGTAGATCGTGTGGATGTCGAAGCGGAACGGCACCGAAGCCCCGCCCAACTCATTGACACGATCAGTTGGCTCTAGTCGTCGAGTTAGCCCGATCTTGACCACACCTTCACCGAAGGCTCCACGGTTTGAGATGACGTAGACGTATCCGGCCCGGATGTTGGCCGCTCGATAGTCGTTTTCGGCGATGGCTTGATCGATGTCGGCCAGTCGCTGGGTCAGGTCCGGGTTGGTCGTTCCTGCCGCCTCGAGTGTTTCGAGGGTTTGGAGGAGAAGCGATCGTTCCTTGTCGAGCTGGGCACGTTGCTCCGTCAGTTCCCTCTCGACGCGACGCTCCTCGCGGAGGCGTGCACGTTCTTCCCGCTCGCGCTCTTTCTCTTCCTGTTTCATCATGAGCCAGTCCGCGGTCAGCTCAATCTCCTCTAGCCGCAACGAGTGGTAGCTGTCGCTGATGCGCATCTGCATCATCGCGCCAAGGTGGGCAATGGCCTCCCGAGACGCTTCGAGGCGACGTTTCGCAGTCTGGACGTTGCCGACCTTGAGGGTTCGAATGCTGTTCTCGGATTCCGCGTTGTAGGCGCGGAGCATGAGCTTCGCCAGGTCATCGCTCATCTTCCGTCCTCGCGCCAGTGAGTTGTCGAAGGTAAACAGGTTCGACTTCTCGATCGCATGGCCCTCTCGAATCAGCGCGGCGGCACGCGTTTCAACACCTTGCAACTTCGGAAGGTAGGCAGCTGCGTTCTCGAGGGGGTGGTGGTATCGGTAGATTCCGACTTCCTGCAGAACGAGTTGGTCGTCAAGTTGGATGAGTCCCTGCACGGACGGGATGCCCGCGTCGAGTTGGTGACGTAGCTCGGCGTTCTCGGCCTCCAGCTCGGCGAGACGACTTCCGGTCGAAGCCGGAGCGGCTAAAGCCGGACGCGGCCTCCGTGTCGAGTCGAGAGACTTGGGGCCGGGTTTTCCTTCCGACTCGGCGGCCGGTTCGAGGTCCGTGGCCGCGGTCGAGCTCCCGGAGGTGTCGTCGACGAGCCAGAGCTGCCAGCCTGCAGGTGGTGCCGCCCAGTCGGCCGGAGGGGTCCACCCCGCAGGCGGCTTCCACCCCGAAGGGACCGGCGGCCATCCAGGGGGTGGGTTGAAGTGGCGTTCGGCTGGTGTCACGACCGGCGCACCCCGGAAGCATCAACGACCGTGAGCGCGGCCGGGGTCTTCGAGACGGCCGCTCCCAGGAGTTGGAGTGTCGCCGCGGGAACTACGCCGGCGAGGTCGAACTCTACGAAGCTATCCCGCGGTGCGGTCACGGCGATGAGAGGGAGGAACATTTCCCGGCCAGTTGCCGGGTCCTTGGTCCGAGGGCCTAATTGGAGGGAGATTGCTTGGATGATTCCCCGGTGGTCGGCCTCGAAGATCTCGTGCATTGACCGAAGTGCGACCTGGTGCAAGGCACCTGCATACCTTTTATTGGCGTCTGTCTTCGACAAAGCAGTTTCGGCAACCTCGTCGGTGGCTTTGACATAGCGGTACGCCTTGACCGTGCTGAGGGATTCAGGGGCCGGAACGATTACAGTCAGCTTCAACTCGGCGGTCTCCGGCTCGAACTCCGCCTCGTGGACGACCTCGAAGCTCGGCGGATATACGGAGTTGGCGAGAACGATCCCGACGTACTCCTGGACGGCATCGACCACTCCGTAGCCGAGTCCAGCGATGAGGGCGTCGATGGCTGAGTTGTGTTCGGTGACTTCCTGCTCACGAAGCCGACATTCGGAATCGAATTGCAACTGGGCTGCCTCGAGCAGGTTGAGTCGTGTGTGTTCCAGGGCGGCGTGTTGATCGGCGAGTTCCGCCTGGCGTCCTGGGACGGCTACTCGGAACGCCTCCCACTGCTGCAATGCTTGTTGGTACTCGGTCCATGCCCGAAGCCGGATCTCTTCATGTCTCTTCTTCTTGCCAAACAATCCCTTAGGGATTTCAGGCTCGACGAAGGCGGGCGGATCTGAGATCTGGATGATCTCGGGGAGCGGCCGAGGAGCCTGAAGTTCCGGTCGGGGGAAGGGCGGATGGATCACTGACTTCTTGAGGGATTCCAGGTCCACGTAGTCGTCGACTTCGAGCGTTGCCTTAAGGAGGCCGTCGACCTCCTCATTTGCGTAAGCCAGGTCATCGTTGAGCTCCTGTACCTCTGCAAGCCGTGACTCGACGTACGCTGCCTGCGCTTCCCGGTCCGCTCGCTTTCGCTCGGCCTCGGACATGCGAGCGGCAGCGGCAGTTGCACGCACCTGCGCTGCCTGAGCGCGTTGGGCCCGGGCCCGAGCAGCTGCCTGCGCTCGAGCTGCTTGATTGGCTCGTGATTGCGCGAGACGATTTTGGTGCTGAATTTCTGCAAGGAACCCCCGCCGGTGAGCCATTCCTACCTCCGTGTAGAACTCAAGTGACTGGTGCTCACTGTACTAACCGCGGAGGAGTGCACGTAACGAGCGGGGAGCTCGCCACTCCGTACGGCGATCTGCTCGAGATCTAAGCGACAGCACGCCTGAGGCGTGCACGAAAGCCGGCTGCTTGAACAGGCACAACTCGACGAATGTCTCACGTACCTTGAGATACGACACGACCAGCCATTCCACACAGAGCGAGTGACGGGAATCGAACCCGCGCTACCAGCTTGGGAAGCTGGAGTTCTACCATTGAACTACACTCGCG
>JAODMX010000431.1 GCA_025464735.1 Frondihabitans sp.
GTCCTAGCGGTACTCGGCCGGGACGTAGGTGACACTTTTGGGCTTGTGACAGACCGAGACCTCCTGGCTCGATGGAGCTGGTTAGTTCTTCATCAATCAGGAGGTCTCGTCTACCACGTTTTTGCCCCGTTGGCCCGCCGCGACTCTGGGCCGGTGTCGATCTCGGCAAATCGGACCGCCACTGCGTTGTCATCGACCGCGACGGGACCGAGTTCCTGTCCCGAAGATTCAAGAACGGGGAAAGCGAGATCCTGACTCTGATGGGTGACGTGGCCAGCCGCCCGGGTGGAACGGAGGTGGCATGGGCCACTGACCTCAACCACAGCGGCACCGGATTCTTACAGTCGCCGCTCGGCAGCCACATGTAGCCCCTCCACTATCTACAAGACGACTTTCTACGAGTACGACAAGTACGGCCACCGAAAGCACACGCAGCTTGTCCGCACGGTGGTAGGCCAGAACCAGTACAAGGGAGACGGCCTTAAGGGTGTTGTCACCTCGTATTGTCCACCCATCAAAGGGCTCTGCCCGAGCTGGATCAAGAAGACCATCGGGTAGCGTAAAACCGTGAGATCGTTCGCTACCTAATTCTTGAGCGCCCTCGCTGGCGTTGAGGAAGCGCTGCTGGACCGTGACCTTCCTCTGGTAGTCGCCGTGCTTTTCACCGCCGACGGAGTCGCCGAGATCACCAGGTCTACAGGGGAGACCGACGCCGTCTCGCGCAACGGGCATGGCGTGCAGAGGTACGCGGAAGAGAACCTCCCATCGGAGAGCCCACAGACGACACACGACCAACGAGCGACGGATGCGCGGAACGGATGGGTCCACGTTCTCAGAGACCTCGGCGAATACGAGAGCCTCCTGGGTGACTTCGTCGCGAACTTGTCGTACGCCTCAGTCGTCCTGGCGGGCGACGGAGCGAAGGTCACTGTGACCGATGGAGAGACACGTCTGGGACGCTGAGGGTAGCCTTCCGATCGCCCCAGGGCGGCCCGCCGGCCGCGATCACGGTCGACCTTGGAGGTGACTTCCGTAGTCGATCTACGCCCATGGAGTTCAGTCAACATCTGTGAGTCGCCCTTTTCTAGGCACAGCCCCTCCCTGGTGTGGTGCTTGCTGCCTTGCTCCTGACCGGATGCTCGCAGGCTGCGGTACAGCCCGACGACAGGTGGACTGTCCGAGTGAGCGCGGTTCTCAATGATCCGCGTGGCAGTGGTGGAGGCGGCGGTGCTGCTCCCGGAGCGGTCAAGCTCGAATCCGCGCCGGCCGGGCATCACACGATTGCGGCGGTCTGCGAAGGCGCCAAGCGGTTGCAGATCAAGGCGTCTCATGCCAACCGTGTTCTCGCGTCGGGCACCATCACCTGCGGCGCTACGAAACTGTTCGCGGGATCTTGGACCGGATCAAATGGCGTCGTCGTCACTGTTGGAGGCGCGAATGCACCCCGCTCGGGGCAATGGGAAATTGCATTGAACTCAGGGGCATGGGTCCCCAGGAGCGCGAGCTGATTGAGCATCGCGAGAACGAAGAGCGCCGCTTACCGGTCTGCTGTTCACTTGGAGATGGTGGCGTGACGCGGGGATGCTTGCCGTCCGACCTTGACCAGCTTTGTGGTCGGCAACCTCGCGTCCGTCCACTTGGAGCATGCCTCCGACTCGCGCCGAGAAGGGCTCTCCCGCGTGTCTAACAAAGGTCTGTTCCGGACTATTGGATGGCCCCGCTGACGTCGAGTGAAGCCCGCCGTTGGAACGCGGGCGGCTATCGTCGCGCCGGACGAGGCGATTTCCTCCGACTCTCCTGGTGCAATGCCCCTGCGTTCTACGCGCGGAAGCCCCGCCTGCTGCGCTGGCTGTTGCCGTTCAGTTGGCTTGGGAAGGCGAGTATCTTCTGCGGATGGCTCGCTGTCGGCCACTCGTCGAGCATCGTGATGACCGTGCACAAGGGCAACCGTCGCGGCAGATTCCCTGGGAGATGCTCGCTCTCGGCATATTGTTCGCCCTGATCGCGCTCGCGGTCCTGGCCGCGGTCGTACTCCCAATTGCCAGCGCCATGGTTGTCTTCTGCCTGATCGCCCTTGTCCCGGCTCTGGTCGTGGGCGTGTTGGTTGTGGGCGCGTTCCGGGCTCGCGGGGATCGTCACCTTAAGCGTGCTCTGCGCCTGTACGCCTCTGCCGGTCCGGTTGTGGTTCTGCAGGACCTCGCCCGTGGACGAACGGATGCGAAGGGCACCGGAACCGCCTTGCTTGCGTCAGCCATCCGCGATCCCGTGTTCGCCGCCGCCGCCACCATCCTTGCCATCGCGGTGACCGACGACATCGCCGCTCGATACTGTGAGGCAGGCATGACTCGTGTCGCTCCCGACAGTCGAGTAGTTGTCCGGGAACGAGCCGACGAGAATGACGGACAGAGGTCAGGTGATTGACCAATTGGCGGTGACGGTCGAATTCTGAACAGCTCGGCTGCCCCGGCCTCGACGGTCGACGCACGTCCCCCGATCCGCCGACGCATCGCTGGGCCGCTTATCGGGGCGTGTCATCTCTGCGGTAGGCGACGATGAAGAGCTGGATGAGGAGAGAGACTCCGCCAAATACCAGAGAGCCCACGCCGATCCACATCCAGGCGTATGCAGTGTCGGCTGAAGCCAGGAACACGGACGTCGGGACTGGGCTGACGGCGTAAGCACTTTGCGCAGCAGTATGCCCAGCTAGGGCTGCGACGGTACCGAATGCGACAAGTAATCCGCCGAGGATCGCAAGATATCGGCGAAAATCGGTCTGGGTATACACCGACCCCGCGCGTGGCGCCGACGACGTCAAAGGTAAATCTCCGCTGGCGCCTGTACTTGCCGACTCATTGCTCATGGGCACATGCTAGCCAGTCTTCGACGGCGCGCAGGTCTTCGTCGCGTCAGGTCAGTCGCACCACGCTGATCACAACGACCAGGGAGGCTAAAGCTGGTTGGCCACCAGGCCGTACTGGTGGGCCCGCGCGACGAGTTGCGCCCTCGTCGTAGTCCCGAGCTTGCCCATGGCGTGGTTCACGTGCGACTTGACCGTGACCGGGCTCACGAAGAGGATCCCCGCGATCGCCGCATTGTCGAGTCCCGTTCCGACCAGGGCGACGACCTCGCGTTCCCTCGGGGTGAGCGCGGACATCTCGCCGGTCTCGGTGCTCCTCGTGCGCCATTGCGGGCCCGAGATGAGCCCACCCACGGCAGGCGGATTTGTCCTCTCGCGGGACGACTCGAATCGAGCGCGTCGGACGGTGGCACCCATGAAGGCCATCCAGAGCATCCCCGCCGCTGGACCGAGAAGACCTGGCGCCCCGATTGGGACGCCGGCCGGGGGCAGCATCAGTGCGCCCGCCCAGGCGAACGGCAGCGCGAAGGCCAGTACGGTGGGCGCTCGGCGACCAACGCTGGCGAGCTCGAACGCCGCATAGAACAGCGCGAGCCCCGCGGCACCGCCGGGAACGCCGAGGAAATGCCCCGTCACAGCAGCCGCGAGCGAGACGATGGCCGCAAGGACCGGGGCACGCCGGATCGTGAGCAGGACCCCGACCGCGACGAGGTCGAGCGAATATGCGACTGCCGACACGTCGAACGACCGCTGCAGCGGCACCTGCGCTAACTCGGCGGCGGTGCCGACAGCGATCACGCCTGCGATGGCCCCGAGCGCGAGCCCACGGAGGGCGACCGCGCCGGATGGCCGAGCGACTCGCGACGGGAGGACGGACATGCGCACAGTGTAGATCAGCGGCTGGATCCGGGTCGCCGGACGACGAGGAGAGCAGCGACTGCGAAGAGCGCCGTCCATCCAACGAGATTGAGAGCGCTCATCAGCGGTGGCAGACTGCCTCCGGCGATCGCCCAGGCGAGGTTGGCGAGGTGGTAGGTCGGCAGCCAGACGGCGACGTCTCGCATGCCCGCGGGCATGACCGAGAACGGCACCCAAAGCCCACCGAGGGCAGACCCCGCCAGGTAGAGCCCGTAGCTCGCCGGGAAGGCGAGTTCCGCTGGCAGCGCCAGACCGATCAGGATCCCCATCGTCGAGAATGTCAGGCTGCCGAGCCAGATCACGGCGATCAGCGGCACCCACTGCAGGGGGGTGAGCGCGGCGTGTTTCACCGCAATCGCGGTCGCGCAGACCAGGACGATCGCGGGCAGGGCGGTGACGAAACTCGCGAGGATTTTCGCGGTGATCATTTGCCAGCCGGGTATCGGCATGGACCGCAGCTGTTGGATCCAACCGATCTGCCGTTCCTCGGCCAGGCGGGGTCCGGTCGTCGAGATCGCCGACCAGATAGCGCCGAAGGCTGCCATCGCGACCGCGATCTCGACCACGCCGGGCAACTCACCCGGAAGCGTCCTGCCCCCACCGAACAGGGTCGAGAACAACAGGTAGAAGCCGATCGGCGCGCAGACGGCCAGGGCGAGGTATCGGGGATCGCGAAGCATCCGCACGGTCTCGAGCCAGAACAGATACAGCATCAGGAGGCATCCTCTCGCCCGTGGTGGTCGGTGAGCGTTCGGAAGATCGAGTCGAGACTCGGCGGCGCCACCTCGAGGCCGTGCCACGCGACGCTCCCGAGGCTCAACGCCCTGACGGTGGCGTCCGAGTCGCTGCTCGCGAGAATCACGGTGTCTCCCCGCACTTCGAGGCTCTCGACCCCCGGCAACGCTCGCAGGGATCCCGGATCGATGGTTTCTCTCGACGAGAACCTGACCGTCGCCACGGCCCCTGCCGCTCGCATCTCGTCGGGGGTTCCGTCAGCGATGATCCGGCCTTCGTCCATCACGACGACTCGCGCGGCATTCTGAACGACCTCGTCGAGATAGTGCGTCGCGAACAGGATCGTGCGGCCGTCGCCCGCCAAGCGTCGCATCGTCGTCCAGAACTCGGCTCGCGCTGTCACATCCAAGGCGCGAGTGGGTTCGTCCAGCACGAGGATGCGCGGGTTGGCGACGATGGCGAGGGCGAATCGGAGTCTCTGCGCTTGGCCTCCGGACAGCCGATCGACCCGCCGATCGGCGAGATCGACGAGATCGGCCAGCCGCAGAGCCTCCGCCGTCGGGAGCGCGTCACGATAGCTCCGTTCCCCGAGCCGAACGAGCTCACCCACCCGCACACCCGGCATGAAACCGGTGTCTTGCAGCATGACAGCGATGCGTCCGCGAGCGACCGCTTGCCGCGGCGACAAACCGTCGACGCTGAGGCTGCCGGTGTCGCTCGGGATGAGACCAACCATCATGTCGATCAGCGTGCTTTTTCCCGCGCCGTTCCGCCCGAGGAGTGCAACGGTCTCGCCGACGGTGAGCAACAGCTCGAGAGGGTGGACCGCCACCTTCGCGCCGTAGCTATGGGAAACTCCTCGCGCATCAACGGCGAGGTCAGCGATGGGATCCATGGCTGCCACGTTTCGCCGAATCGCCCAGGGATGCATCGTCCACTGGGTGGAGATCGGTCGAATCATCGACGAGTCTGCGGAAAGCGATACCTGGTCACGTCGCCGGCGCGTAGATTCCCGGGCAGAAGGAAGACAGAGAGTAAGGAGAACTCCATGTCCAGCATCGCTCCTCTTCGAGCCTGCCTGTGGTTTGACAACACCGCTCGTGAAGCCATGGAGTACTACGTCGACACATTTCCGAACTCGCGGATCATCGCGATCGACGAGTACCCCGACGAGTCGCTCGACGAGCACTTCACCGGCATGGCAGGCAAGGTGCTCAACGGGCAGTTCGCCCTCAACGGCGTCGAGTTCGTCTGCCTCGATGGCGGGCCGCTGTTCCCGTTCACCAACGCGATCTCGTTTGTCGTGAGCTGCGCGGACCAGTCGGAGATCGACGCCTACTGGGCGAAGCTCTCGGATGATCCCGCGGCCGAGCAGTGCGGATGGTGCCGTGACCGTTTCGGAGTGAGCTGGCAGATCATCCCCGCGAACATGGGTGAGCTTCTGACGACGCCGTCGAAGGTTCAGAAGATGATGGGTCAGAAGAAGATCGTCATCCAAGAGCTCATCGACGCCTAGGCCTCGTCGGGGGCTCTATTTTGGTTCGACGGCGGCTTTGAGCTTTGCGAGACCTTTCTCGAAGTCCCCGCCGATCATCTTGTCCATGTTGATCACGATGCGCATGACCCGGGCCATGAGGTTCTGCGGGCTCTGCATCGTCCAGACGAGCTTCGTCGAATTTTCGGTTTCGAACAGATGGAACTCGACCTTGCTCGACGACTTGAAAGGCGCCGTGAAGGTCAGGTCGATGTCGATCTCGGTGGGGGCGATGCCGGTGACTGCCATGGATCCTGCACCGGCTTTCCGGTTGCCCTTCCACGCGTACGTGGACCCGATGGAACCGTCCGTGCCGGTGTAAGTGCGCTTCAGGTCAGGATCCTGGCCCTCCCAGGGCGACCAGTCGACCCACCGGCGCAGGTCGGCGAGATACGGGGTGACCTCGGCGGCGGGTGCATCGATGACGATCGAGCGCTCGATGATCATGGGATCTGTCATGGCACGACAGTAGTGGCGCCCCGGCGAACGCGGAAGAGACGGGGAACCACCGCTTCAAGGCCGAGTGTTCGGTCCCGTCCGAAGGGTGACCCGGACCGTTCGTG
The DNA here is from genome assembly GCA_025464735.1 of Frondihabitans sp. Next base: position 6,608 of record JAODMX010000431.1, read on the forward strand.
GAACGCCAAACGCACGGGTAGGACGTGAGGGTCCCGCGCGGCCGGGCGACGACGCAGGAACGTCAGCTTTGGCCGCCGCCCGAGTCGATCCGCGTTGTGAGCGGTCTCGCCTTCTGCACCATGGCGCGCGCCACATCGTTGCCGGATTCAGCGGAGAAGTCTCCGGCGCTATCCGCTGGTTACCTGAATGCCCCTCGCTCAGGCCCCGCCGCCGCCGTCGACAGGCACGATGGCGCCGGTCACGGCTGAGGCGCGGTCGCTGAGGAGAAATCCGGCGACTTCCGCGACTTCGAGCGCGGTCGCCATCCTGCCGATGGGACTGGCGGCGTTGTTCGCAGCGATGATGCCGGGGGATTTCTTCTCCCATTCGTCCATCATTTCGGTCGCCGTACCGCCCGGAGTGATGCCGTTGACGCGGATGCCCTCGGCGGCCCAGGTGACGGCGGCGGTCTCGGTGAGGCTGTTCAGAGCTCGCTTCATCGCCCCGTAGGCGGGTAGCGGGGGAACCGCGCGGCGGCTGCCGATACTGGACGTGTTGACGATCGCCCCGCCGCCAGACTTGCGCATGAGGGCGGCTTCGGCGACCATCGCGACCCAGTGTGAGCGGAAGTTCACGGTGAACTGCTCGTCGATCTCTTCGTCGGAGGTGGTGTCGAGCGGGCCGACGTGCTGCTGGTTTACCCCGCCGTTGTTGAACGCGCCATCGAGACGACCGTGGAGCTGTTCGACCCGATCAACGGCGGCGCGGATGTTAGCGCGGTCGGAGAGGTCCATGGCGACGGCATCAGCGGTGCCGCCCGTGGTGCGAATCTGGGCGACGAGTGTGTCGAGTGCTGCGGTGTTGCGGGCGGCGAGGAGGACGGAGGCGCCCTCGGAGGCGAAGAGTTGGGCTGCGGCTGCGCCGATCCCGCGGCTGGCTCCGGTGACGAAGATAACTTTTCCGGTCAGCAGACCGATCGGGATGGATTGGTTGGTGTTTGTCATGACCGGAAGCATCGCCTTGTTCCGGAGCCGGATACAGGCACGGACGGTACTAGGGTCCAGAGACCGGAAGGAGTGCACACTTATGACATGGACAAAGCTGAGCTCGCAGCGTTTCTTCGGAGTCGACGCGAGCGGCTCCACCCCGAAGACGTAGGACTTCCATCAGGATCGCGACGCAGGACTCCTGGACTCCGGCGGGAGGAAATCGCGGTCCTCGCGCACATCTCCATCGAGTACTACTCCCGTCTTGAGCAAGGCCGGGCTCCGCGGCCGTCGGGCGAGGTTCTCGCCGGAATCGCCGGCGCCCTCCGACTCACCGCCGCAGAGTCAGATCACCTTCACCTCCTCGCCGGCACCGCGCCTGCCTCCTCGGGACTGCACCGCCGCGACGTTCGCCCGAGTATCGTCGCGCTTCTCGAACGGCTGCCGCACGCCGCAGGGATCGTCCTGTCGGCCGCCTTCGAAGTGCTCGCATGGAACGACCTTGCAGCAGCCCTGATGGAGGACTTTGCGCTTGTCGATCCTCACGACCGCAACCTCGCGCGCAAGGCCTTCCTCACTGAGGAGCAAACACCGTTCGCGATCTATGGGATATCCGACGACGTCGAGTTCCGGGAGGGCGTTGTCACGCAACTTCGGAGCACCCAGGCGCGCTATCCGACCGACCACGTCATTGCCGATCTGATCCAAGAGTTGAAGGAGGGCAGTGCCGAGTTCGCGCGACTCTGGCAGCGTCACGACGTTCAGGTTCCCCCGCCCCTGAAGAAGAAGTTCCGGGGCACGGTCGTCGGCGAGATCACCGTCGACTGCGACTCGCTCGCGATCACCGACCGTGACCAGCACCTCGTGCTCTACACCGCGGCCGTGGGATCCCGCGACGCCGAGAACCTCGCCCTCCTCGGCGTCATCGGAACTCAACCCCTGTCGACCCGCCGAAACGTCTGACGACAACGGCGACGTGACGGGTGCGCTCGGCGTCCCTTACGAGTGCTGACCACAGTCGTGGTCAGAAATCGTGTGCGAGGTCAACGAGGCGGATGTCAGTCGCTCTCTCGAGAGCCTCTTGTGGCGAGCATGGTCGTGTCCAGAGCCTGCCTACAGATTGCCGGCGTGATGTGGATGAACGACCTCGCGGTTGTCGACTTACCCCTCACGTCCGCGGGGGTCGCTAGACGCCCGACGCGCGTCGCCACCAAGACAGAGATTGCAGAGCTCTGCGAGCAAGGGCGTAATTGTCGCCAGAGTGAGCACTGTCGAAACCAGGCTGACAGCGGACGCGGTCCAGCCAAGAGTGGAGACCCGACCGGGGGAGCGGCGTGCGACGTCGGTCGCCTTTGCGTGACTGTTAGCCGGACCCTCTCCGCCTGCGCGAGTGGCCGGCTCAGGTCGAAGTCCTCTGAGCGAAGTGCGTTCGCGCGACACTGATCTGCAGGCGTTAGGAGGCCGTCGGGGTAGGCGGCGCGGTGCTGGCCCGGATGATCAGTTGAGGCTCGATGGTGATTGGTTCCGGGACTGCTTGGGGATCCGCAATGAGCCGGACGAGATGCTCGACCGCCAGGGCGCCGATTTCGGTGAAGGGCTGGGCGACCGTCGTCAGCGACGGCGAGCAGTATTCGGCTAGCGCAATGTTGTCTACGCCGACGACGGAGACGTCTTCCGGAATTCGACGGCCGAGCTCGTGGAGGGCTCGTATGACGCCGAAAGCCATCTCGTCGCTGGAGACGAAGACTGCCGTTGCCTCGGGGATTCGTCCGAGAATCTGGCCATTGCGGTAGCCCGACTCAGGGGACCAGTCGCCGTGAAGCTCCGGCGGCGCCTCAATGTCGGCATCGTCAAGAGCTGCTTGCCATCCGCGCGAGCGGCCAGCGGCATCGCTCCACATCGAAGGACCAGACACATGCCACACGGTGTTGTGGCCCAGAGAGAGTAGGTGTTCCGTCGCGAGCCGTGCGGCGCGCTCCTGATCGACGGCGATGACTTCCGTCGAAGGAGTTCTCGACCCGTCGATCGCGATGGTCGGGATCGACCGAGTAACCGCGCGAATGATGTCTGATGCCTCGATCAACGGAATTGCCAGCACGATGCCCTCAACGCCTTCATCGGCGAGCTGGAGCACCGCACGTTCCACAGAATCCGACTCGAGAGAGTCGGTCGTGGCCGTTCGAACGGAATAGCCTGCCTTTCGCGCGGATCCTTCGATCCCGAACGTGACGGCCGTGCGCGAGAAGAAACTGGTCTCGAGAATGACCACGCCGATAATTCGACTGCGCCCCGATTTCAACGCCCGAGCAGCGTTGTTTCGCCGGTAACCCAGCTCCTCCACGGCCGCGAGAACTTTCGCCTTCGTCTTGGCCTGGACGTTGGGGTGTCCGCTGAGCGCCCTCGACACGGTTTGGGGTGATACCCCGGCAACTCGCGCCACGTCCGCCATGGCGGGCAAGCGAGTGTCGGTATCTGTGCTGCGGACAGCCATAGCCACCCCCTTCGTCGTCGATGCTGATAATGATATCGCAAACATGGCCCAAAATCGCCTTCTCCGCTGAGATTGCAGGGAATGTTTCGACCAGAAAAATCTTGACGCGGTCAATTGTTATCGATGCCAATTTGTGCAATAGTCACTCCACAGCCCCACCCCCTCCCCTTGTTCCGCTTCAAAGGAGTCGCAGTGAAGAAGTCATCCAAGCGCGTCGCGGCCATCGCGTCCGCTCTTGTCATCGGTTTGTGCCTGACCGCCTGTTCGAGCGGTGGCGGTACGCCGACGAGCACCAAACCGGCAAATATCTCGTTCTGGGGTTGGGCCCCGGGCTACGCGGCTGCAGTCAAGTCGTTCAACGCATCCCAGAGCAAGATCCACGTCACCTACCAGGAGGTCACTCCTGGTGCCAAGGGCGGTTACACCAAGATGCTGACCGCAGTCAAAGCGAACAACGCGCCGTGCCTGGCCCAGGTCGGCTACGAAACGCTTCCGAGTTTCGCCGCGCAGGGCGCACTTCAGGACGTCTCGAAATACGCCGACGCGGACAAGAACGAATTTCAGCCTGCAGCGTGGAAGTCCGTCAGCGTGGGCAGCAATGTCTACGGAGCGCCGGTGGATACGGGGCCCATGGTCATGTTCTACAACAAGAGCGACTTCACCTCGCTGGGTCTGCCAGCCCCCACCACCTGGGCCGAGTACGAGGCCGACGCGGTCAAGATCCACGCCGCCGACCCGCAGAAGTACATCTCCTCTCCCTACCTCGACTACGACTACGCCGGCCTCGCCTGGCAGAAGGATGCTTCGTGGTTCGGCGTCAAGGGCGACGCCTGGCAGGTCAACCTGACATCGAAGAGCAACCTCGAAGTCGCGAACTACTGGCAGGGCCTGATCGACAAGAAGCTGATCAGCTCAGCGCCCATGTACGACCAGTCCTGGTACACGGGCCTCGGCAACGGTGACATCGCTACCGTCGTCGGCGCCGTCTGGCAGGCCGGCGTGATCTCGGGTGGCGCTGCCAACGGATCAGGCAAGTGGGCCGTCGCACCCATGCCGCAGTGGTCGAGCGGTCAGACCGCCGTGGGCAACGCGGGAGGCTCTGCCACCGCAGTTCTGAAGGGCTGCTCCAGCCCCTCCGCCGCGTGGGACTTCGCGAACTACATGAGCACCAACCGCTCGGTCTTCGGCAACCTCGTCACCACGGCGGGTCTTTACCCGGCGGCCAAGTCGCTGTCGAATCTTCCCGAGCTCACGAAGGGCGACACGTACTTCGGCGGCCAGAAGATCTACCAGGTGGTCGCCAACGCGGCACCGCAGGTGCAGACCGGATGGACCTGGGGTCCGACCATGACTCAAACGGCGGCAGACCTTGACGACGCGCTCGGCAAGGCCTGGTCGGGCCAGGGTGAAACCATCTCCAGCGCTCTCAGTAGCACGCAGACGAAGACGATTGCGGCGCTGAAATCGCAGGGTCTCTCGGTCGTCAAATGACACAGCACGCCCTCGTGACACCACGGAAGATCGGAAAGGCGGCGCCGGTCACACGGCGCCGCCGCTCCACCCTGAGTTGGCGCGGCCCAGCGCTGTTCGCGGCGCCCTTCTTCGTCCTGTTCCTTGCGATGTACGTCGCTCCCATCGTCTACGCGGCCGTGACCAGCCTCTTCGTTGTCAAGCACTCCGGGCTCGGCCTGACCGCTCCCACCCAGTCCTTCGACCCGGCCGCCAACTACAAGCAGGCGTTCACCGATCCCGACTTCCTTGCGGCGCTCGGCCGGGTCGGATTGTTCGGCCTCGTTCAGGTTCCGGTGATGCTGGCATTCGCGCTCGGGCTCGCGTTACTGATCGACTCGCAATCGGCCCGAGGTACGAAGGGCCTGTTCCGGCTGACCAGCTACCTGCCCTACGCCGTTCCCGGCGTCAGCGCAGCGCTCGTCTGGTCGTTCATGTATTCGAACACGTCCAGTCCCATCAACCACCTGCTGGCGCCGCTCCAGATCGAGATCCCTTTTCTGAATCAGCACGTGGTCCTGTGGTCGATCGCGAACATCGTCACGTGGGGA
>JAODMX010000433.1 GCA_025464735.1 Frondihabitans sp.
CCGCCCTCTTCTCGGATCTTGACCAGGGCTTTCGAGACGAGGCTGATGTTACTGTCGGGAAGATCGACGATCATGGACGCCTCCAGGTACGGCCGTCACGGGCCATGAGTTCATCGGCGGAGTGAGGACCCCAGGTGCCGGGGCGGTACTGCTCAGGTTGACCCTGCGCGGCCCAGAACTCCTCGATCGGGTCGAGGATGTTCCACGAGAGCTCGACTTCTTCGTGTCGAGGGAAGAGGGGCGGATCGCCCAGGAGAACATCGAGAATCAGACGCTCGTACGCCTCGGGGCTCGCCTCGGTGAAGGCGTGGCCGTATCCGAAGTCCATGGTGACGTCGCGGACCTGCGTGCCGATGCCGGGGACCTTGGATCCGAAGCGGAGGGTCACTCCTTCGTCAGGCTGTACGCGAATGACGAGCGCGTTCTGGCCGAGTTGGGCCCCGTCTTGAAGACCGAAGACATTCTCCGGGACTCGCTTGAACACGATCGCGATCTCGGTCACTCGGCGCCCAAGGCGCTTGCCGGCACGGAGGTAGAAGGGCACGCCCGACCACCGCCTGGTCGCGATCTCGAGCTTGATGGCGGCATACGTCTCGGTGACGGAGTCGGGGTTCATTCCGGCCTCCTCGAGGAATCCGAGAACTCTCTCGCCGCCCTGCCAGCCCCCGGAATACTGTCCACGAGCGGTGCCGGTCGCGAGATCGTCGGGAATGCGAACCGCGGAGAGGACCTTCTCCTTCTCGGCGCGAAGATCGCGAGCCTTGAAGCTGACCGGCTCCTCCATCGCGGTCAACGCCAAGAGCTGCAGGAGGTGGTTCTGGATGACGTCGCGAGCCGCGCCGATCCCGTCGTAGTAGCCGGCGCGACCACCGACGCCGATGTCTTCGGCCATGGTGATCTGCACGTGGTCAACGTAGTTGGAGTTCCAGAGCGGCTCGTACATCTGGTTGGCGAATCGGAGAGTCAGGAGGTTCTGGACCGTCTCCTTGCCGAGGTAGTGGTCGATCCGGAAGACCGAGTCGGGTTCGAACACCGTCTCGACGACGGCGTTGAGCTCACGAGCCGTCTTCAGGTCGCTCCCGAAGGGCTTCTCGATCACGACGCGGCGCCAGGCCTTATTGCCAGTACCGTCGAAAGCATCGTCGACAAGCCCCGAGCTGCGAAGCTGCTCCGTGACCAGCGGGAAGAACTTCGGCGGAATCGAGAGGTAGAACGCATGGTTGCCCATGGTGCCGCGTTCGACGTCGAGTTCGTCAATGGTCTGCTTGAGCTGCGCGAACGCCTCCGCGTCGTCGAAGTTGCCCTGGACGAACCGGATGCCCTCTTTCAGCTGACGCCAGACGTCTTCGTCGAAGGGGGTGCGAGCGTGCTGCTTGACGGCCTCGTAGACCACCTGCTCAAAATCTTGGTCCTCCCACTCGCGTCGGGCGAACCCGACGAGGGCGAAGCCCGGGGGGAGGAGGCCGCGGTTGGCCAGGTCGTACACGGCCGGCATCAGCTTCTTGCGAGACAGATCGCCTGTCACGCCGAAGATGATGAGGCCGCTGGGACCGGCGATTCGATTGAGTCGTCGATCGGAGGGCAACCGAAGTGGGTTGAACTCCGGCGTGATTTCCACCGGTGCCATAGTCGTTATCTGTGTCCTTGCGTTGTGGTGCTCTGAGAAAGCGAGGCGCAGGATCCGAGACCCTGCACCTCGCCTCGATCAGCGGAGTGCGCTGAGAATGGCCGGCAACGCTGCCGAGACGTCTTTCACCGTGAAGGTGAGGACAGGGCGACCGTGCTCCGAGAGCACCTTGGCGTCACCCGCGGCCTGAGCCGCGATGAGAGTGCCGAAGGTGAAGGGGCTGTCGGGGATCGCCAGATCGTGGTCGGCGACCTGGGTGATTTGGAGGAAGACCCCGTTAGCGGGGCCGCCCTTGTGGTATTGGCCCGTCGAGTGCAGGAACCGAGGCCCCCAGCCGAACGTCACTGGGCGCTTTGTGCGGGCGGCAAGCACATCGCGGGTCTCTTCGAGCGCAGGATTGCCGTCGCGATCGACATAGGCCTGAATGGCGACGTAACCGTCGTCCGTCAGGCTCGACAGAAGACCGGCGACGGCACTCTCGAGCGTGTCGCCGAGATCGACACCGCCTACCTCACGAACCTCGACGCCCGCGACCGTGAGCGCCGGGGGAGTGGGCTCAGGCTGCGCGTCGAGCAAAGCCCGAGTCGCGACCTTGGCCGACTCGACGTCGGGCTGATCGAAGGGGTTGATGTCGAGCAGGCGACCGGCCACGGCCACCGCGTACTCCCAGACCAGGATCTGGGCCCCGAGGGATCCGGAGATCTCGACTTCACCCGGCGCGACCTCGCGGGTCTCCTCGGTGTTGGCGACGAGGCGGATGATCTGCACGTCGTGCAGGCCTTCCGTGATCTCAGGTGCGTCAAGGCCGATGACGACGGGCAGGAGCCCACGGCCCTGCTTGCCGGTGGACTCGGCGATCAACTGCTCCGCCCAATCGGGGAAGCCCTTGATGTGCGTGCCATCGGCCACGATCGCGATCTTGTCGCGAAGCGGCTTCGTTCCACCGAGGACGGCGCCGAGCACCAGGCCCGGATTGTCTACCCGGTCTTGCGCCAGCTCAACCACGACGGCGTCTGCCTCGCCGAGGAGCTCGCCGATATCCGCTCCGGCGAGGCCCGACGGGACGAGCCCGAAGGCCGACAGAGCCGAGTAGCGCCCGCCGATATTCGGGTCGGCGTTGAACACGACGTACCCGGCCTCGCGTGCCGACACGTCGAGCGGCGAATCGGGATCGGTGACGACCACGATGCGATCGGCAATGTCGGTGTAGCCGGCGTCCGCGAAAGCCTTCTCGAAGACCTTGCGCTGCGACGCCGTCTCGACCGTCGAACCAGACTTGGAGGACACGATGACCACGGTGTGCTCAAGGTCGTCCTCCAGGGCTGCGAGAACCTGCGTGGGCTCGGTCGCATCGAGAACGACGAGGTCGACGCCGTAGGTGCGCGTGATGACCTCTGGAGCCAGCGAGGAGCCCCCCATTCCCGCCAGCACGAAGCGAGTCAGGCCCTTGGCCAGCAGCTTCTTCCGCAGCGCCGCTATCTGGGGTACCAGCGGAGCGGAGACAGCAACGGCCTCGGCCCAGCCGAGACGCTTCGATGCCTCCTCTTCGGCGCCCGGACCCCAGAGCGACGGGTCGAGACCCGTGATGCCGGAGGCGATGTAGTCGCCTACCAGCCGGGGGACGAGCGACGCAACTGCCTCAGCAGCCGCGCCGCTCGCGGTGATGGCAACCGTCACTTAGCGGCCTCTAGAGCCGCCGTGACGGTGTCCAGGAGCTCGTTCCAGGAGACGATGAACTTCTCGACGCCCTCGGTCTCGAGCAGCGCGGTGACGTCGTCGTAGGAGATGCCCTGGGCCGCAATGGCGTCCATGACCTCGTTCGCGGCGGCGTAGGAGCCCGTGATGGTGTCGCCCGTGATGACGCCGTGGTCGAAGGTGGCCTCGAGGGTCTTCTCCGGCATGGTGTTGACGACATCGGCCGCGACGAGCTCGACCACGTAGGTGGTGTCGAGCACGGCGGGGTCTTTGACGCCCGTCGAGGCCCAGAGGGGACGCTGCTTGTTCGCCCCGGCCGCGAGAAGGCCCGTGGCACGCTCGGTGGCGAACGACTGCTCGTAGACCTGGTAGGCGAGCTGCGCGTTCGCGACGCCGGCCTTCGACTTGAGCGCCTTAGCCTCGTCGGTGCCGATGGCATCGAGACGCTTGTCGATCTCGGTATCGACGCGCGACACGAAGAAGGACGCGACCGAATGGATCTTCGAGAGGTCGAGGCCCTTGGCCTTGGCCTGCTCGAGACCGGTGAGGTACGCGTTGATGACAGCGCGGTAGCGGTCGAGCGAGAAGATCAGCGTGACGTTGACGCTGATGCCCTCGGCGATGACCGCGGTGATCGCTTCGAGGCCCTCGAGCGTGGCGGGAATCTTGATGAGAACGTTCTCACGACCGACCTTCGCGTACAGGCTCTTCGCCTGGGCGATGGTGTTCGCGGCATCGTGGGCGAGACCCGGCTCGACCTCGATCGACACGCGGCCGTCGAAGCCGCGGGTCGCGTCGTAGATCGGCTTGAAGATGTCGCACGCGTTGGCGACGTCGTCTGTGGTGATCTCGAAAACCGAACCCGTGACGTCGATGCCGGCCTTGGCCAGCTCGGCGACCTGGGCGTCGTACGCCTCGCCCTTTGCCAGGGCGGAGGCGAAGATCGTCGGGTTCGTGGTGACGCCCACGACGTTGCGGTCGGCGATGAGCTTCTGCAGCCCCTCCGACTTGATGCGCTCACGCGACAGGTCGTCGAGCCAGATGCTGACTCCGGCGGCCGAAAGCTCGGCGGTGGGGGTGGTTGCCTTGGTGTCTGTCATTTTCTCTTCTTCCTTCTGGCGATGCGCTTAGAGGGCGGCCAACGAGTTCAGCGACTCTTTCGCTGCGCTGACGGCGGCCTCGGTCGTGATGCCGAACTTCTCGAAAAGCGTCTTGTAGTCGGCCGAAGCACCGAAGTGCTCGATCGAGACGCTGCGACCTGCGTCGCCGACGATGGCCTTCCAGGAGAGCGCGACGCCGGCTTCGATCGAGACGCGGGCCTTGATGCCGGCGGGGAGCACCGACTCCTTGTACTCGGCGCTCTGCTCGTCGAACCACTCGAGGCTCGGAGCCGAGACAACGCGCGCGTTGATTCCCTCGGCACGCAGCACCTCACGGGCCTCGACGGCGATCTGGACCTCGCTGCCCGTGGCGATGAAGATCACGTCGGGCGTGCCGCCGGGAGCCTCGGCCAGGACGTAGGCGCCCTTGGCGACATTCTTCGCCGAGGCGAAGGTGTCGCCGGATGCCTCGCCGTCGCCCCGCTCGAAAACGGGAAGGTTCTGACGGCTGAGGGCGATGCCCGCGGGACCGGAGTGGCGACGCAGGACCGTGAGCCACGCGTACGCGGTCTCGTTGGCGTCGGCCGGGCGGACCATGTCCATTCCCGGGATGGCGCGAAGCGATGCAAGCTGCTCAACCGGCTGGTGCGTCGGGCCGTCCTCGCCGAGGGCGACGGAGTCGTGAGTCCAGACGTAGGTGGCCGGCGCCTTCATGAGCGCGGCGAGACGGACGGCCGGACGCATGTAGTCGCTGAAGATGAGGAATGTGCCACCGAAGGGCCGCGTGTTGCCGTGGAGGACGATGCCGTTGAGGATCGAGCCCATGGCGTGCTCGCGGATGCCGAAGTGCAGGACTCGACCGTAGGGCGTACCTGTCCACTCGTGCGTCGACCACTCGGTCGGGACAAACGACTTCGCGTCGGTGATCGAGGTGAGGTTCGACTCCGCCAGGTCGGCGGAACCGCCCCAGAACTCGGGCAGCACCGAAGCGATGGCGTTGATGACCTTGCCGGAGGCGGCGCGGGTCGAGATGTCTTTGCCGGCCTCGAAGACCGGGAGTGCCTCCTCGAGGCCCTCCGGAAGCTCGCCCGCAAGGATGCGGTTCAGCAGCGTGCTGCGTTCGGGGTTGGCGGAACGCCACGCCTCGAGGCGCTCGTTCCACTGGGTGTGCGCCGCCTGGCCACGCTCGACGGCCTGCCGGGTGTGCTGGAGAACGGCGGGATCGACCTCGAAGTTCTTGTCGGGGTCGAACTCGAGAACGCGCTTGAGAGCGGCGACCTCGTCTTTACCCAGGGCTGCTCCGTGAGCCTTACCGGAGTTCTGCTTGGTCGGCGACGGCCAGCCAATGATCGTCTTGAGGATGATCAGCGACGGCTTGTCGGTGACACCCTGAGCGCGAGCGATGGCATCGTTCAACTCGGCGACGTCTTCGATGTACTCGCCAGTCTTCTTCCAGTCGACGACCTGGACATCCCAGTCGTAGGCGAGGAAGCGGGCGTGCACGTCTTCGGTGAAGGCGATGTTGGTGTCGTC
>JAODMX010000428.1 GCA_025464735.1 Frondihabitans sp.
TTGCGAACGAGACGCGCTACCAACTGCGCCATAGCCCCAAACTGCCTTGCAACGATATCACCTTGGCGCGGGCGCCCAGGACACGTCACACGGCGCGACGACGCTGCAAGACCTCGTCGAGGCGAAGCTCCTGCGTCTCGCTCTCGTCGAGGTAGCCCATGCGCGCGAAGGGGCTCTTCGGGTCGCGGGGAGGCTCCGGCGCACGCCGCTGAGCGAGAGCAGGTGCAGGTGCAGGTGCAGGTGCCTCGGCCACAGTCGGCGCGACGTCCGCGACCGTCTCGTCGTCAGACCGTTCCTCGTCGGCGTCGAACCGCGACCGCTGTGATTGGAGCGCCGCCTCTGCTCGCGCGACCTCGCGCAGGGCCTCACGCTGGGCCTCCTGCTGCGACGCGCGCAGCTGCGACGCCCGAGTCTCGGCGGCCGCCCGCAAAGCGTCCGCGTCGCCGACCGCGGTCGGCGCCCCGGCGAAGGCCGAGGAGCGCGCGAGCGCTCGGGCCGATCCGCGACGAAGGTAGAGCGGACGCGGCATGGCGACCGGTGTCCATTCGCGACCTGTCTCGGAGATCGGAACCGCAGGATCCTGCGCCCCCTCTTCGCTCTCCTCGACGACGTTCGAGCGCGGTGCGAAGTCCTGGAACTCCTGGGCGACGGGCGCAGCAACGGTCACAGGCACGGCGCGGGATCGACGGGCTCGCGCTCGCGACACGGCGGCGAGTTGAGCCAGTACGACGACAGACCCGACGCTGGCCGCTGCCCCCGCAACGACGAGCAGGAGCAGCCCTGCGAACACCGACAGACCGAGGACGAAACCGATGATGCCCGCGAGGAGCACGAGGGTGGCGACGAGCCGGGTGCGACGCAACCGCCGCGCGGCGAGGGCGGGCTCCGTGTCGGCGGCCCGGAGAGCCGGGGCGGTCGCCGCGAGCTCGCGAGTGATCGCGCGCTGGCGGGCGGCCTCGTGTGCGCGGCGAATGGCTTCCCGTTTCGCCTGCTCGGAACGAAGGACCTTCTGCGCCGACGCGACGGACTTGGCGTTGGCCTCCACTCGGATCTCCTCCGGGAGTTCTGCCGTCTGGGCGAGGATCCGCAGTGTCTGCTGCAGCCTCACGGCGTTGCGTTCGGTGGCCAGGTACTCCTGGCGTTTGTGCCACGAAGGGATGAGGTAGACGAGCCAGAGCACCGCGACCAGACCGAGGATGATTCCTCCGCCCCACGACCCGATTCCCATGCTGGCAAGGGTAGGAGCGGCAGGTCCCGGCGAGGGCGCGATCCGAAGGTGTGTCTCAGATCGGCTCCGAGAACCCGGCCTCCGTCATCGCCTCGGGCGGCACGTGACCCTGACCGTGCGGCACTCGACCCTCGAGCCAGCGCCGGAGCACCCCTTCTTGGATCTCCTCTGCGACAAGCGCGAAGCAGAAGTGGTCGCGCCAGTCACCGTTGATGTGAATGTAGCGGCGGCGAAGGCCCTCGTACCGGAATCCGAGCTTCTCGACCACGCGGAGGGACGGCCCGTTCTCAGGACGAATGCAGATCTCCATCCGATGCAGCCCGAGTCGCTGGAAGCAGTAGTCGGTCGCCAGGGCCACCGCGATCGGCGTCGCGTTGTTGCCAGCCGCCGCCTGGGTGACCCAGTAGCCGATGGTGGCCGAGGCGAGCGAGCCGTAGGTGATGCCCGACACGTTGAGCTGACCCACGAAACGCTGGTCGAGCTCGATGGCGAACGGAAGGCCGAGCCCCGCCCGTGCATTGGTCTGCAACGAGCGGATGCTCGACCGAACGTCGATCGTGGTGAAGCCGTGCGGGTTCGTGGCCTCCCACTGACGCAGCCAGGATCGGTTCTCCATCAGCGCGCGATCGAGATCGCGCGAATCACGCAGCCGCAACGGCCGGATACCGACCCGACCCGACGTCAGCGTGGGGATGGTGGTCACTTCTTCGTCTTCTCCGAGTGGCTTTGCGCCTACTCCAGTCCGTTCGTGAACTCCTTGAGCCACGATTTGAGCTCTTCTCCCAGATCTTCGCGATCGCTGGCGAGCTGAACAATTGCCTTGATGTAGTCGAGTTTGTCACCCGTGTCGTACCGACGGCCACGGAACACGACGCCGTAGACACCACCGGTCCACTCTTCCGCGCCGGCCATCTTCTCGAGAGCGTCAGTCAGCTGGATCTCGCCCCCCTTGCCGGGTGCCTGTTTTTCAAGGACATCGAAGACCTCGGGGCGGAGGACATACCGGCCGATGATGACCAGGTTAGAGGGCGCCTCGCCCTGCGGGGGCTTCTCGACCAGGCCCGTGATCTTCACCACGTCGTCCTCGTCGGTCGCCTCGACGGTGGCGACACCGTAAAGGTGCGTCATTGACTCGGGCACCTCGAGGAGTGCGACCACGGAAGCGTTCTTCTTGGCCTGGACCTGGAGCATGCGCGTCAGCAGGGGATCCCGTGAATCGATGATGTCGTCACCGAGGAGCACGGCGAACGGTTCGCGACCCACGTGCATCTTGGCGCGGAGCACGGCGTGACCGAGCCCCAGCGGGTCTCCCTGGCGCACGTAGTGCATGTCGGCGAGGTCGGTCGACTGATTGACCTTGGCGAGCTTTTCGTGGTCGCCCTTCTTCTTCAAGGTCTCCTCGAGCTCCGACACGTGGTCGAAGTGGTTCTCGAGGGCGTTCTTGTTACGGCCGGTGATCATCAGCACGTCGGTGAGTCCGGCTGACACCGCCTCTTCAACGACGTATTGGATCGCCGGCTTATCGACGACGGGAAGCATCTCCTTCGGCATGGCTTTGGTTGCGGGAAGGAATCGTGTTCCCAACCCAGCTGCTGGAATGACGGCTTTAGATATCGTGAAACCCATGCCGCTCAGCGTATCTATTACTCGCGTTACGGGGCGGTTAAGATTACGGGCATGACTGACGACGTCGGCAACCTCAAGCGCGCGCTTCGCAGAGAGCTCCGTTCCCGGCGGCGCACAATGAGCGAGTCCGAGGTCGCGCAGGCGACCACCGACCTCACCGCACATCTGATCGATCTAGCCACGCGCCTGAAGATCTCGTCGATGTCCGCCTACCTCTCGGCGACCTTCGAGCCCAACACGCGACCGTTCCTGAACTGGGCCAACGAGCAGGGCATCAGGGTGCTCTTCCCGATCTCACGCGACGACGGTCTCCTCGACTGGGCCGTGTCGACCGACTTCGAGTCCGAGACGGAGGGGCTCTTCGGAATGCCCGAGCCGATCGGCGAGGTCCTGAGCCCCATGGCGATCAACGACGTCGACCTCATCGTGGTGCCGGCGGCCCAGATCGACCAGACCGGCATGCGCATGGGCTGGGGCAAAGGCTACTTCGACAAGACGCTCGGTTCGATGGAGAAGTGCCCGCCGGTTTATGCTGTGGTGTTCGACACCGAGTTCGTCGAGTCGGTGCCGGCCGAACGCCACGACCAGCCTGTCGACGGTGTTGTGACTCCATCCGGCATTACTACGTTCTGAACAGGGATCCCGCGTGCCCACCTACTCTTACCGCTGCACCGAGTGCGACAACGCCTTCGACATCCAGCAGTCGTTCTCCGATGACAGTCTCACCGTGTGCCCGGTGTGCGGCGGCAAGCTCCGCAAGGTCTTCAGCGCCGTCGGCGTGACGTTCAACGGGTCGGGGTTCTACCGAAACGACTCGCGCGCGAAGCCCGCGTCCGAGAGCTCCTCGAGGTCGAAGTCCGAGAGCTCCGGATCCGGCAGCTCGTCGTCGACTTCGTCCTCAGGTACCGAGTCCAAGCCGCAGACCGCCAAGCCGTCCACTCCCGCGCCGTCGAAGCCCGCCGCTACGGGCTCCGCCGCCTAGGGATCCGGGGCGGTCTCACGACACGAGCGCCCGAAATCCCATCAGGGATACGCTCCTCATGATTGAGTCGACAAAGATTCGCGTTCTGTCCCCGACCGTAAGGAGCACCCCGTGAAGGGCTTCAAAGAGTTTATTCTGCGCGGCAACGTCATTGATCTGGCCGTCGCGGTCGTGATCGGCGCTGCCTTCACTGCGATCGTCACAGCGCTCGTGACGAACATCTTCAATCCTTTGATCGGCGCGATCTTCAATGCGTCGGCGCTCGACAAGACCCTGATCGTGTCGATCCCGACCGCTTCGGGCGGGCATGCGCAGCTGCTGTTCGGTGCGGTCATCGGTGCGGCCATCAACTTCGTCATCATCGCGGCCGTCGTCTACTTCTGCCTCGTGCTCCCGATCAACCACCTCCTGAAGTCAGCGTTCGCCAAGCAGAAAGCCGATGAGGGCACTCCCGAAGACGTGCCGCCCACCGACGTCGAACTGCTGAGCGAGATCCGCGACCTGTTGCGCGCGCAGAACACCTCCATCGGCAGCACAGGCGGATCGCACGCGGCCCCCGTCGCACCGCCGGAGGCCACAGGCACCACGGGCGTCCCGGGGCTGCCCTCCGCCTAGGCCGCCTTCGCGCCAAACCCTCGGCACCGGCCGCCGCACCCCACCTAGGACCACCGCGGCAGCCGGCGGCGAGGGTTTAGCGGGGCGCAGGCTCAGCCCCAGTGCGGCGGCTTGTCCCCGCGCAGACGCGCGTCGTTGTCGTGCGAGTCGACCCGGCGGTCGACGGGCGCCGGCTCCGGATCGCTACCGGGCACCGGCTCAGTCGTCACGCGACGGCCGCGGCGCCGGACGATCGGTGCCGGGGGCGGTGGCACGGCGACCACGGGAACAGACGTGAGGTCACCGGTCGGGTGGACCACAGGATCCTGCCGGCCTGCCTCGCTCACGACGCCCGCTCAGCCGTTGTTGATGTGCTGGCGAGCAGACAGCGCGTTGTCGTCGGGCAACAGGGTGTCACCGAGGAGCACTGCCGCCGAGCGCGACCGCCCGAGCCCGAGAACGTCGCTGATCCGGTCGGCCACAGCGTCGGGGTCGGTGAAGAGCTGGAACGCGTGCACGCGCACGTAGTGCCAACCGAGGCGGCGCAGGATCTCGGGACGCTCGCGGAGCGACTCCCGCAGCGACGTCGTGACGAGGGCGGAGTCGGTCTCGATCGTGACGCAGATTCCGTCGTTGGCACAGACGAGGCCAAGCTTGCCACGGTGGCCGAGAGCGACGGGGATCCCGCGCGCTTCGAGGCGGCGGGCGAGATCGACGAGCATGGGGTCGCTGTCGTCGGGCACGTGCTCCGCGGAGGTGCGCACCTGAACCTCGGCGAGGATCTCGGCGAGTGCCACTGTTCCGTGGCCCATCCGGTCGGCGTCGATGTCGTCCGGCTGGAAGCACGTCACAATCACCATGGAGCGGCGCGCACGCGTCATGGCGACGGCCAGCAGACGCTCGCCTCCGGGCTCGCCGAGAAGACCGAAGTCGCTGAGCACTCGGCCGTGCGGAGTCCGGCCGTAGCCGATCGAGAAGATCACGTGGTCGCGGCTCTGCGCGACGCTCTGCTCGAGCGTCGCGATCATGAACGGCTCGCGCCTGTCGCCGACAACGAACTCGGTCAGGTCTTTGTGCCCCGACACCGCCGTCAGGATGGCCTGCTGCACGCGGATCGCATGCTTCGGGCTGGCCGTGATGACCATGAGCGACTCCGACGGACGAGTCTGGGCGTGCTCGAGCACCAGGGCGACAACACGATCGACCTCGGCGTCAACGCTCTCGACGGCACCCGACTCGGGGTCGGGCACGGCGCTTCCTCCCGAGACGTAGTCGAGCGAGATGCTGCCATGGCCGAGGAAACTGCCGGCCCAGGGCAGAGACTCGATACGACCGCCGTAGAAGCGGCGGTTGACGAGCTCGGCGAGGTCTTCGCCGCCGGCGCGATAGCTGCGCGTGAGAGCGAGGGTCGGAAGCAGCGTCGAAAGGCGAGCCAGTGCCGACTCCTCGTGAAGCTGGGTCAGTCGCGACTCGGCGAACGCCACCGGGTCGAAATCGGGATCGTCGCGGTTTCCCTCGGAGGATGGCACCGGTGGCGCGTCGTCTGTCGCGGGGACGACCGCGATCGAGAAGTCGGAGGGTGTCTCGGTGACCGGATCACCGAACGCCACCGTTTGCTTGCCCCGGCGGATCGCACCGACGTTCTCGGCGAGGGTGGTCGCCCCGGCGTCGACGAGGATGACCGTGTCGAACGGGACGGTGTCGGCGATGCGATGCACCTCATAGGGTGAGGCGATCCAGACCGGAGCGATCGAACGCGCGAGGTGCGGGGCGGCATCCTGAAGGAGGCGGCCGGTCACGTGGTCGCGCCGCAGCAGCTGCTTGAGCTGCTGCGCCTCCTCGGGCCAATCGACGAGCCCGATTTTCCAGTTCTCGGCGAGCTGCCACCCCAGCGACTGGGCGCTGCCGGCCGCGTGAGCTTCGTCGACCAGACGGAAGTCGGCCTCGAGCCGATCGAGCATGGCGGTGTTCGCCCCGAGAAGTGCACGGTCGGCCTCGAGAAGCGACTCGAGCGCCGAGCGCCACCAGGCGAGCTCGAGCTCTGCAGCGACCTGAGCTTCGGGAACGTGACGGTTCGCGAGGTCTGTGATCAGGGGCGAGAGCTCCAGGTCGCGGAGCGTCGTCATCAGCTCGGTGCGCTCCTGCAGGTTGTTGAGCACGTCACTCTCGGCGGCGAGCACTTCGAGCTTCTGCTGGAGCTCATCGATGCCGACCAGTTCGAGAAGGTCCTCGCCGTGGAGCCCGAGTGGACGATCGAGGATCGAGAGGTCTTCCGCCACCTGACGGTAGAGAACGATCGTGTCGGTGATTCCGGTCGGCACCTCGGGGGGCGTGCCAGCCGCGACGTAGCGCTGCCACAGGATCCGTTGCTGTTGCACCCGCCCGAGAGCGTCGTGCAGATCGGGCACGTGCATGCCGGGCCGCACGTACTCGCGCGCGAGCTTCTTGAGGCGGCGACGACTGGCTCCCGTCATGTCGGCGTCGTGTCGACCCGAGGTGGCCTCGACGAGTTCGGCGACCGAGCGGTCGAACACGGCCGGAAGGAACATGTCGAGGGTGTCGCGCACATCGGAGAGGAGGCGCAGGTAGATACCCAGCTCCTGAATGTTCACGAAGGGACGCATCCGTGTGGAACCGATGACTTCGCCGGCTCGCTCGAGAAGGTGCGGGAGATCGCGGTGGTGGAGGTTCTTCGCCAACTGATGCGCCTGCCCCGCTCCGACGGTTTCGTCGAACCGCGAGCCGTACCAGGGCGAGTCCCCCGGCCCGTACCGGAACTCGCCGAGATTGGCGGCGTTCACCATCGTCTCGGCGACCCGACCACGGCCCTCGACCATGGACTCGACGCTGTGGCGGCTCAGGCGCGCCGTGGTAGCCGGCGAGGAAGGCAGGAGAGCAAGTCGCGCGAGCTCGGTCAGACAGTCGAGCACCGAGACACCGAGCGCAGGATCTTTGCGGCTGAGTGCCCCGCGATAGTCCACGAGCACGCGGCGCAGGCGGACGAGCGCATCGTCGACCTCGGCTGTGCCCGGCTGCTTGGCCTTCTCGTTGCGCCCGATGGCCTTGACGACGTCGCGACGCAGCGTTCCGGGCGACACGGCGACACCGGGGAGTCCGATCTCGACAAGACGAGAGGAGATCGCATTGAGGGTCGCTCGCCGCGCACTCACGACGAGAACTCGCTTGTTCTGCGCGACGAGAGTGCCGATCGTGTTGACGATCGTCTGGGTACCGCCCGTTCCTGGCAGGGTCTTCACGACGACCGAGTTGCCGGCCGTGATCTGGGCGATGACGTTCTCCTGCTCGCCGTCGGCGTCGAGCAGAAGCGTGTCCGTCTCGGGGCTGCGCTCGTCTTGGGGCGTCGGCGAGACAGGTCGATAGGCGGCCTTCACCTGCTGCAGCGAGGACGGGTTACCGGCAAGCGCGTCGAGCACCGGGTGGCCGAGCTCGCGCGCATCTTCGACCATTGCTCCCGACACTTCGGCAAAGGTCGAGACCA
Source organism: Frondihabitans sp. (assembly GCA_025464735.1). The sequence continues at coordinate 7,930 of JAODMX010000428.1, forward strand.
CCAGCCGCGGATGAACCGTGAAGTCGTCGAGGTGCGCCGTGAGCCCGCGAAGACGATCGATCACGGGGTTGGGAGTGAAAGAGCCCTCGCGGTCGGCCAGAGCGACGAAGGCCGCCGCGTCGAGCGTGATGCCGAACTGGTCATGCAGCGCATCGGCCAGGGCCGGGTTGAGGAACGGCGAGCCGAGGAGCTTGACCTCGAAGTCTCGCCCGTGGCGGCGGATGGCGAGGGGACGCAGAAGCAGAGGAGCCCGATAGCTCACGTCGCCGAAGCGCCACTGGGCGATACCGATCGCGAGGTGGACGGCGTCGATGCCGCGAACGGTCGCCAACTCGAGGCCTTTGGCGGCGATCTCCCCTGCGGCCAGCCTCGCGGTACGAAGGGCGAGATCGTCGCGGATCAGGCTGGAGAGAAGCGTCGTCTTGCCGGTGATGAACTGCGCGAGACCGCCGGGGTGCGTAGTCGACAGCTCGATCCGGGTCCGCGACGCGTCGCGGAAGTGTAGAAGTGTCGACGCGCCACCGACATCGGCAAGTCGAGAGCGCCACGCATCCCAGACCGGCTCGGCGACGTTACCCACGAGAAGTCCCGGATCGCCGAGGCTCAGAGTGTGCGGCTGCGTGGAGTTCGAGGGCGCGGGCAAAGCCACGTCGGAATCGATTCCGTCGTCGTCGTCCCGTTGTTCGTCCACACGCCACACACAACGACCTTAAGGCGTCGAGCCCGGGAATGTCGGAAGGACCGACGCTTTTTTCGTCTTGCACCGGGCTCGATGGGGCCAAATCTCTCCTCCTGGGAGTCCCTCGTCCCGCATGCAGGGCATTCCCATACCGCTTCATGCCAGAATGAGCGCATATAACGTTCACTCAGCGCCGATAGCGACGTAGTTGCATGTATGTGCATGGAGTATTTGCACAGGGCGCCGATCAGGAGATAGTCACATGCCGTTTGAACAGAAATACACACCGGAGACTCGTGAAGCAGCATTGTCACGCGTGCTGGAGCGACGTGCGTCCGAGCCGGGCAATCGTTCCATCATCCGCGAGACGGCTGACCAGTTTGCTGTCGGTGAGCAGTCGCTGCGCGGGTGGATCCGGGTCCACGAGAAGTCCAACGCCCCTGCTGTAGCGGTTGCAGAAGCGGCCCCTGCTGTTGCAGAGCCCGCCGCGGTAGAAACGGCTCCGGCGCCCGTCGCTGCACGCCGTTCGCCCGGCCGGCCCTCCGCGGCGGCCGCAAATGACTCCCGTGTGAGCGAACTCGAGGCCGAGGTCGCCAAACTGCGTCGCGATCGCGAAGCCTTGAAAAGCGCTCTCGCCGTCCTCCTGAGCGAATGAACTTCACGTACTGAGAACCGGTGATCCCACACCGGTTCTCAGTATGCTGACATTCCGGGTCACGAACCCGCTCACGTACGAGGATTGGAAATTCACCATGGCTGGAAAGTTCGTTCTCACCAAGTCCGACAAGGGCACGTTCCACTTCAATCTGGTCGCGACCAACGGCGAAATCATCGCGACCTCGCAGAGCTACACGACCAAGGGCGCCGCGCAGAACGGCATCGACTCCGTGCGCAGGGTGTCGGTCGACGCGATCGTCGACGACAAGACTCCTCGCAGTTAGTTTCCCCCGTCCGCCCGCGTGACTGTCCAATTTGTGCTGCCTCAGCCGACGGGAGGCAGCACAAATTGGACGCTCACGGGGAGGCGACGGAGTCGCCGACAAGAGTGAGATAACGTCGACCGCCGCACGGCTGTGGTGGCAACCCGGACCTTCCACTTCGCCTCGGGCGAGAGCGTCATGTTCGACGCGATCACGGCGGAACGATCGGGCCTCGTCGACCACATCGGACGTCGGCGCCGCTACTCGGCACCCCTCGTCGCCGATGTCCGCGATGGCGCGCTGCTCCTGCGTTCGCGCGGCCTTGGCATCCGGCTCGGCTCGAGAGGGCTCCGGGTGCCCGTCGCGATCACGCCGCGAGTCGACCTCGTGGAGCGCTTCGACGACGGCGTCGGGCGCCAGCACGTCTCCCTCACCCTGACGATGCCGGTCGTCGGTCGGCTCTACGAATACGAGGGGTTCTTCGACTACGAGATCACCCGAGCCCAG